>JAGBSA010000209.1 GCA_017632095.1 Bacteroidales bacterium
ACAATAAATGCACTTTTGACTGCAGTAAGGTATGTGTATATAAATGCCGGACATGGTTTACGTTTTTTTAAGCACTATTCTGAATGTCGTACCTTTGCCTATGACGGATTGCTTTACAAAGATTTTACCCTTGTGATACTCTTCGATTATTCTCTTTGCAAAACTCAAGCCCATACCCCAGCCTCTCTCTTTGGTGGTAAAGCCTGCATCGAAAACTTTTTTGAATTGTGATTTCTGCATTCCTTTACCTGTATCGCTAACATCTATTATCACTCGCTTTGCATCGTGAGTTAGTTCGACGCTTAGCGTACCTATCCCACTCATTGCATCGATTGCGTTTTTCGAAAGATTCTCTAAGGTCCATTCAAGCAAGCATTGATTTATCGGAAGTATGATTTCTTCTTGCTCTGGGAGGTTTATTTGATATGTAATATTCTTTGAACTGCGTGAAGACAAATAATTCATTGCGTTTTTCACAATAGGAATTATGTCCATCGGTGTTCGCTCGGGATTTGTTCCTATTTGAGAGAATCTTTGCGTAACCATATTTAAACGATTGATGTCTTTGGAAATCTCTTCGCAAATTTCCTCATTCTCAGGACGCAGTTTAAGATATTCAACCCAGGCAACAAGTGCTGAAATAGGCGTTCCGAGTTGGTGTGCAGTCTCTTTGTTCATACCTATCCAAATAGAGTTTTCTTCACTTTTCTTCATGGCTTTGAATAACCTGAAAATAAGCCAAACAAAGAAGAATGTAATTCCAAAATATACTATAGGATAATATTGTAATGCTGTTATAAATCGTGATTGTTTGTAGAAAATCTTTGCATTCGGTCTTTCGGGTAGATTGATTATCGTAACACCATTCTCATCTCTCATTTTGTTTAATGTTTTCTGCAATTTGTCGCCTTCAATCATCTGTTGAGAGATGTTTCCCGAAGCAATGATTTCAGTTTCTGTGCTATCAGTTATCACAATCGGTAAAAAGATAGAGTTGTTTACTAATTCATCTAAGAAAGTCTTTGTAAAATAGTTCAAAGTCTCTTTCATATTAGAATAGACATTGCTTTCGCTATAATACAATTTGAATTTCATTCCGCTAACAACATATTCGAATGGTTGGTTTTCAGAAAAACGACGCAGCAAATCTCCAACCAATACTTTTTGATTTTCAGATATTACTACGTTTTGAGATAATTGTATGTTATTAAACTCGTCTGTGATGATTACAGGTATGCTTCGGTTGTTTACAATAAAGTCATAGTAGAAGTTAAGTTCTGCATCAAGAGGCTGAGTTAAAATAATCTTGTGAGCAGTTACAAATTGCTCTAAGCGAATCTTCTCTTCTTCGGCAACCTTGTTAAAGAATTTACTCGTCTGATCAACAAGATGAGACTTACGACTTACTGCGTTTGCCCACAATCCAATCTTTATCTGCTCTTCTTTTTGTAATTCTACAATTATACTATTGATTTGGATAAAGAAAATCAAAATAATGACAAATCCTGCTATGAGAAAGCCCCATCTTAACCTTGGATTTTTCAACGTGTACTTCATATTATGCTACTGAATGTTGGATTGCAAAAATACCTAAGAAATATCAATAACACAAATTTTGGTTTCAAATACTTGATTCTATTGTTTTTTTTTGTAATTTTGAAATCTGAAGCGACCGAAAAAATGGCACTGAAAAACGCATTTCAAAATCTGGCTTTGAATTCCAGAGTAAAAAAAGTCAAAAGACTTAAAAGAGCTTGCTGTATCTCTGCAGCGAAGTCTGTGGGCTTTGTATGCTTTTTTGAAGAAGAAGATCAGTGGAAGAAGATTCAACCTTCAGTGCAAAGACTCCAAGCAATGGGTATTAAAGTAATGGTTTTGGGAATCTATCCCGGGAAAGTAAAACCATTATGGTTCGTTGAAACGATGAATACTCTTATGTGTAGTATTCACGAATTTGGAATCACTGGAATACCTAAAGGACAGAAGATAGAGGATTTTCTAAACGAGGAATTGGATATTCTAATCAATTGTGATATGCAGGAACAATTCACAACGAATTATGTTTCTATGCTCTCGCCTGCTGGATTCAAAGTTGCAATCGATACAGATAAAACTCGCAAACATTTCGATTTGCTGATTAAATTGGAGAATCCACAACTCGGTGCTTTTATTGAACAGACAATGTTCTACCTTTCAAGTTTTAAGACAAAAATATAAGATATGAAAAAGTTTGATTTACAAGGAACAGGCGTTGCATTGGTAACTCCTTTCCATAAGCAGGGAAATATAGATTTTACTTCATTAGGAAAACTTATCGAACACACAATACAAGGCGGGGTTGACTATCTCGTATGCTTGGGAACAACAAGCGAATACCCAACATTGAGCCAACAAGAGCAGCTTGCAGTAATCGATTTTACCATAGAACAAGTTGAAGGTAGAGTTCCAATAGTGTTAGGAATGGGTTGCAACGATACAAGAAGCCTTGTTGAAAAAATCAGACATACAGATTTCAGCTCGATTGCAGCAATCCTTTCTGTAGCTCCTTATTACAACAAACCAAATCAAAAAGGCCTTTATGCACACTTCAAAGCTGTTGCAGAGGCTTCTGATGTTCCTGTGATACTTTACAATGTGCCCGGAAGATGTGGTGTAAACATGGCTGCAGAAACAACACTCCAATTAGCAAGAGACTTTTCTAACATAATAGGAATAAAAGAAGCCTCTGGGAATATGGCACAGTGTATGGAGATTCTTATGAATAAGCCTCAAGGATTTGCACTTGTTAGTGGGGAAGACGCTTTGGTTTTGCCGTTGATAGCATTGGGTGGACAAGGAGTAATATCTGTTACAGCAAATGCTTATCCTGATTTGATGAGTGAGTTGGTTAATCATTCGCTTAAAACTAACATGAAGAAGGCAAAGGCGGTTCACGAAAAGTTATTGCCGTTCTCTAATGCTATATTCGACGAAGGAAATCCTGTTGGCATAAAATCAGCATTGGAAACAATGGGAATTTGTAGCTCTTACGTAAGACAGCCGCTTGCAAAAGCCTCTAAGCAGTTGCAAACAAAGTTACAAACAATTATAAGCAACATTCAAGAAAATAAATAAAACAAACATTCAACTAAAATAAGTTATGGTTAATTATAAAGACTTAGGTTTGGTAAATACAAGGGAGATATTTGCCAAGGCAATGCAGGGCGGTTATGCTATTCCTGCGTTTAATTTCAACAATATGGAGCAAATGCAAGCTATTATCCAAGCTTGTGTTGCTCAAAAGAGTCCTGTAATATTACAAGTCTCACAAGGAGCAAGAAAATACGCAAGTAGCACACTTCTTCGCTACATGGCAGAAGGAGCAGTTGAGTATTCAAGAGAATTAGGTTACGAAATACCAATCGTTCTTCACTTAGACCATGGCGATAGCTTTGAGTTGTGTAAGTCTTGTATCGAATACGGTTTCTCATCAGTCATGATAGACGGCTCACACTTGCCTTACGAAGAGAATATCGCACTTACAAAACAAGTAGTCGATTACGCACATCAATATGACGTAACAGTAGAAGGTGAATTAGGCGTATTGGCAGGTGTAGAAGACGAAGTATCGGCAGAAAACAGCACTTACACAAAAGCAGAAGACGTAGAAGACTTTGTAAAGAAAACAGGCGTCGATTCATTAGCAATATCTATCGGAACTTCTCACGGAGCGAATAAATTCCGTCCAGAACAATGTACAAGAAATGCAGAAGGTGTTCTTGTTCCACCGCCATTGCGTTTCGACATATTGGCAGAAATAGAAAAGAGAATCCCCGGATTTCCAATCGTTTTGCACGGTTCATCATCTGTTCCTCAAGATCAAGTTGCTATCATCAACAAATACGGCGGTATAATGAAAGATGCAATCGGTATTCCGTAAGATCAATTACGTCAAGCAGCAAAATCAGCAGTTTGTATGGTAAATATCGACTCTGATGGTAGAATTGCGATGACTGCAGCAGTAAGACAAGTCTTGGTAGAGAAACCTACAGAATTTGATCCAAGAAAATACTTAGGTCCAGCAAGAGATAATTTGAAAGCATTGTACGAACACAAGATTGTAAACGTATTAGGCTCTGCTCAAAAGGCATAAGAAGTTACTCAAATAATAAATCCGAAAACTAAA
>JAGBSA010000018.1 GCA_017632095.1 Bacteroidales bacterium
ATTTATTCGCCAAAAAGAACAACTAAAATCAAGAAACAATTTCTCAAAACTTTATTTCAGCAAATCAAAACGAAGTTTTTTTTTCGCAATGAACCTTTTTGAACAAGGCTTGTTTCTATTGGCATATTAACCAATTAAAAACTAAAATTATGTATTGTTATCAATGCCAAGAGACTGCCGAAGGAAAGGCTTGTCGTAAAGTGGGTGTTTGCGGAAAAGATGCTCGACTTTCTTCTGAATTAGATGCACTTATATTTGAGTGTATTGAATTGGCTGCTTTGAATAATCGTTTGCGTGAGTATCAGCAAGATGATTTGGAGGCAAGCCGCATGATTACCGATAGCCTTTTTACAAGTATAACCAATGCGAACTTCGACCACGAATCCGTAAGCAACAAAGCAAGGCTTATAAGAAACAAAAAGAACATCTTGAAAGATATTGCTCATCGTCAATCCATTTCTTTGAACGACTTACATCTCTCTTTTCTTCCTCCTATCTTTGAACAAGTGGGCGTTCTTGGTGAAAGGAATGAAGATGTTCGTAGTTTGAAACAACTGATTATCTATGGACTCAAAGGTGTTGCTGCTTACGCAAAGCATGCTCAACGATTGGGTTTTGAGGATATGGGTATATATGCCTCTTTGGAAGATACGCTTTCTCAAATCCGCAAAAAAGAAATTGCAAGCTCTGACTTGTATAGTCTTGTTCTTGGTGTTGGGGATTTGGGCATAAAGGTGATGTATCTTTTAGACAAAGCCAATACCACGACTTTTGGTCAGCCTGAACGCACAATAGTAAACACTGCAGTCGGACAACGCCCCGGCATATTGGTTTCGGGACACGATTTGCAGGATTTGAGCGAACTGTTGGAGCAGAGCAAGGATTGCAATATCGACATTTACACTCATGGAGAGATGTTGCCGGCACATTATTATCCTTACTTCAAAAAGTATTCTCATTTCAAGGGCAATTATGGCAATGCTTGGTGGCAACAAAAGGAGGAGTTTGAAGATTTTAACGGTCCTATACTTTTCACCTCCAACTGCATCGTTCCGCCTCCCAACAACAAGGCTTATCGAAACAGATTATACACCAGCGGCTCTTGTTACTTGGAAGATGCCAAGCACATACCGATTAACCAAAAGACTTCGAAAAAAGACTTCTCTGCAATCATAAAGCAAGCCCAACAATGCAAACCTCCTAAGGCTATAGACAGTGTTGATTTGCTTGGAGGCTTTGGTCATAATCAGCTTTCTTTGTTGAAAAACGACATAATCAAAGCTCTGAAAGAGGGTACGATAAAACACTTCGTTGTGATGGCAGGTTGCGATGGCAGAATGCCTTCAAGAAAGTATTACACCGAGTTTGCACGTTCCTTACCTGAGGATTGCATCATTCTTACAGCAGGTTGTGCCAAGTATCGCTACAACAAGGTCTATCTTTCGCCAAATAAGGACCTGCCAAGATTGTTAGACGCAGGACAATGCAACGATTGTTATTCTCTCATTGTATTTGCAGAGGAGCTACGCAAGGATTTGGGATTGAAGAACCTCAACGACTTACCGCTTGTGTTCAATATAGCTTGGTATGAGCAAAAGGCTGTGATTGTATTGTTGGCCTTGCTTGCCTTAGGTGTGAAGAAGATTCATCTCGGACCCACATTACCCGCTTTTCTAAGCCCCAACGTATTAAAAGTCTTGCAAGATAAATTCCTTATCGGAGGCATAGATACAGTGGAATCTGACCTTAAAACATTTTTAGCCTAAAATACAAATTTAGCTTTTGCATATTCATAGCATTTTTCAAAAGGCGACACTCGTGAGAGACTCGCCTTTATTCTTTTTTTCTAAATCCTACGATAAGATATTCTGAAAACAAATTCTTTCATTAAACGAAAAAACACACTACCTTTGCACTTTACAACAATGAAGCATCACAATGAAAAGACTACTTATATTTTTTCTATGCTTTTTTAGCATAAACGCATATTCTCAAAGCATCAATCCGCTTTCGATTTGGTTCGACAAGCCCGCAAAAAGCATAGATTCGCTTTCTATGTACAATCACTCTGTGGATTGGGAGTGGGAAAACGTTTCTTTGCCGATTGGAAATGGCTCGTTAGGTGCAAATGTTTTGGGTAGTGTTGCAATAGAACGTATCACGCTCAACGAGAAATCTCTTTGGAGAGGAGGACCTAAGGTAAGCGACAACCCGAATTATTATTGGAACGTAAACAAAGAGTCTGCACACATTTTGAAAGACATTCGCCAAGCCTTTATCGAGGGTGATGATGAGCGAGCAGCCTTGCTTACCAAGAAAAATTTCAATGGCATTGCAGCATACGAGGACTACAATGAAAAACCTTTCCGATTCGGTTCTTACACAACAATGGGCGAGCTCTGCATAAAGACTTTCTTGAACGAGGATTCGGTTAAGCATTATCGCAGAACATTGTTGTTGGATTCGGCTTTGGTGAGAGTGGATTTTGAACATAATGGAACAATGTTTGAACGCACATACTTTGCCTCTTATCCCGACAGTTTGATTGCAATCAAATTCTCTGCAAATCAAAAAAGCTGCCAAAACCTTCTTCTGTACTATCGTCCGAATCCCGAATCCGACATAAGCATTCTTACTGTGAGCGACAAGGAAGTTGTGTTCAGCGGCAGATTGAAAGATAACGATATGCAGTTTGCTCTAAGGCTCAAAGTGGAACACAAAGGCGGAGAAGCCTCTATTGATTCCCAAGGTCGAATCTCTGCCAAGGATTGCGATGAGGTGGTGTTTCTTTTGAGCGGAGATACGGATTATTTTATGAACTTCTTTCCCGACTTTAACGATTGCAATACATACGTTGGCATAAACCCTATCGAAAACACCGAAAAGACATTTGAACGCATTGAGGGTTTAACTTACACAGATTTATTGCACAATCACCTCAAAGACTACAAACAATTGTTCGACAGAGTCAGTCTTTCGCTCAATCCGAACCGTCCTATGACCTTGGAATATCCCTCACAGAGAGACCTGCCTACAAATGAGAGATTGCAGAGATACAGAGAAGGTGTTGCGGATTTCGATTTAGAGGTTTTGTATTTTCAATATGGCAGATACTTACTTATAGCCTCTTCACGCAAAGGCAACCTCCCTGCAAACCTGCAAGGAATTTGGGCAAGAGGTGTTGATGGCGATTGGAGAGTTGATTATCATAATAACATAAATCTTCAAATGAATTATTGGCCTGCAAGCCCTGGAAATCTTTTGGAATGCAATCAGCCTTTAATTGACTATATTCGCACACTTATTCTTCCCGGAGAAAAGACAGCCAAGGCATATTTCGATGCAAGAGGTTGGACTGCATCAATTTCTTCAAA
>JAGBSA010000210.1 GCA_017632095.1 Bacteroidales bacterium
AACGGTAATGGTTGTCAGCTTTGTTAATGCGGGCTTGTTGAAACTTTCAGGTGCGATTGCCGTTATAATGGGTGCAAATATCGGAACAACGGTTACGGCTTGGATTATTTCGTTGCTTGGTTTCGAATTTAATATCAACATGCTTGTTTACCCTGCAATTGCGGTTGCAGCACCGTTTCTGTTTATTGAGAAAAGAAAATCTGTCGGCGAATTTTTAATCGGATTCGCTCTTTTGTTTATGGGATTGGAAGCATTGAAGGGTGGAGTTCCTGATTTTACACTTCCACAATACTCAGGCGTACTTGAATTTATTGCATCTTTGTCCGGATATGGCTATCTTTCGATTCTGTTGTTTGTTTTGATAGGAACTATTCTTACTGTTGTGGTTCAATCTTCTTCAGCAATGATGGCGATTACTTTAGTTATGTGTGCAAAGGGGCTTATCGGATTTGAAGTTGCGGCAGCTTTGGTTTTAGGAGAGAATATCGGAACTACGATTACTGCAAACATGGCTGCAATGATGGCGAATGCGACTGCAAAACGTGCAGCAAGGGCTCACTTGATGTTTAATGTGATAGGAGTTGTTTGGATGTTGGTTTTGTTCTATCCTTTCTTATATCTCATTAGTTGGATTGTTGAACCCAATGGCGGAAACGGAATACACTTGGAGGCTCTTTCAATACCTGTTGCTCTATCTCTTTTCCATAGTATTTTCAATATAACAAATACATCGATACTTGTTTGGTTTATTCCGTCAATCGAAAGAATCGTATCTAAAATTGTGCCAATCAATGAAGAGGAAGACTTTCGTCTTAAATTTATTCCAACAGGTTTTATGGCAGCTTCAGAATTGAATATAGAACCTGCAAAAAAGGAAATCGAGTCTTTCTCGAAACGAGTTCTCAGAATGTATAATTTCATTCCAGAATTGTTTGAAGAAAAAGACGAAAAGAAGTTTGATCAACTCCTAAGTCGCACTCAAAAATATGAAGAGATAACAGACCGAATGGAATTGGAGATTGCGAACTATCTAACTAGGGTAAGCGAAAACGAATTGAGTATAAGTGCTTCTCATGAGGTAAGTGCTATGCTTAGAATCGTGGATAATTTGGAAAGTATAGGCGATAGTGTATTTCAATTGTCTATTGCAATCGATAGCAAGAATAAACAAAATATTTCATTTACCGATGAGATGAATTCAAAACTTGGAAAGATGTTCTCGCTTGTAAGAGAAGCTGTGGTGGAAATGAATGCCAATTTGTTAGAAAACTACAATAATGTCAATATAACAAAGGCTAAAGAACTTGAAACCAAGATTAACACCTACAGAGATGAGCTTCGTGCTGAGCATACTGAGGCTGTGAAAAATAATGAGTACTCTTACCAAACGGGAATCTGTTATAGTAATCTTTATGCACAATGTGAGAAATTGGCAGACTTTGCAATAAATGTAACAGAGGCTATTGTAAAAGTGCAAAAGTAAATAATGTTAGATTTATAAAAACAAATAGATGATTGTTAAATAAAGATACGAAGCTAAAAGGCTTGGGAGACTCCAAGCCTTTTATGTTTTGGATTTAACGGTTTTAAGTTTGTTAAATTAGATTAGTTGATTTGGTTAAAATGAAACTTCGTTTCAGTAAATTAAAACGAAGACTTAGAAAATTAAAACGCCATTTTAGTAGTAACGAAATGAAGATTTAGATTTTTTAAGTTTAGAATGTAAGTTTTATTGCAGAAGGCTGTCTAATAAAATGAAAAATAAGAAAAAAGGAATATAAATGAGAAAGAGAATTGTTTTAGGATTACTATCATTCATCTTTGCTTTTGGTGCTAATGCTCAGAAGATAAGCGGAACTGTAATAGATGAAAAAACGAAGGAAACTTTGCCTAGCTGTAACGTCTATTGGTTGCAAGGTGGTGGTGGTACGATTACCAATGTTGATGGTGTATTTGAGATTCAGAAAAAGAACGATAAACATACTAAATTGGTGTTTTCGTACACAGGTTATGCAAATGATACAGTAGAAATTAAAGAAAAGACATCTTTTAAGATTGCTTTGAAAGCTGTAGGAACAACTCTTAACACAGTAGAGGTAAAAGAAAGAATGAAAAGTTCTTATATCTCTAAAATGAGTCTTGAACAGAAAGAAATCATATCTGCAGAAGGATTGAAGCACTTGGCTTGTTGTAACCTTGGAGAGAGCTTTGAAAACTCTGCATCGGTAGATGTGGGATATTCTGACGCGGTTAGTGGCAGTAAACAAATACAATTGTTGGGTCTTACGGGAGTTTACTCTCAGCTTTTGTTGGAAAATATGCCTTTTTTGAGAGGTCTGTCTGCTCCTTTCGGATTAGGATATGTTCCGGGCAGCTGGATGGAAAGTATTTCGGTGAGTAAAGGAGTTGCAACGGTGAAACACGGCTATGAAACGATAACAGGTATCATCGACTTGGAATATGAGAAACCTAATAAGGGAGATTTGTTTTCTTTGAATGCGTATGTGAACAACGAAATGAAGGGTGAGTTGAGTGCAAAGTTGAATCATATCTTCAATGACAAATTATCAACTGGTCTTTACATATATGGAACTTCTAATCAATTGAAAGCATACGACCATTTGGGAACAAAGTCTGACGGAACCCATGGTGACGGATTTATGGACTACCCTAAACATAGCCAATTCAATATTGTGAATCGTTGGACTTACGAAGTGCCTGACGGACTTTGCTCTCAAACAATGATAAACTACACTCACGAAGACAGAGTAGGGGGACAGATGGAGTTTGATAAGAGTATGAGAGGTGATAGCACGATTTACGGACTTGGAGGCACAACAGACAGAATCCACTTCTTTACTAAGAACGGTGCACCGATAAATAACGCATCTTCTTTCGGAACACAAGTTTCTGCAACTTACTTTAAGCAAGATGCTTTCTATGGTTTATCAAATTATAAAGGCACAGAAGGAGATGTTTACGCAAATGTACTTGTAAATAGTGAAATTTGGGGTGGACATAGTGTGGATTTTGGTGCA
>JAGBSA010000211.1 GCA_017632095.1 Bacteroidales bacterium
ACAGAAAAGTAACAATTCATTAGGCTTACCTCAAAGACCATCTCGACAATCGCTTTCAAGAGCACCACAAGACACCGCTGCCGCACCTAAAGATTCTATCACAGGAATAGAAAAAATACTAAAAGAAGTCTTGAATTATAGCATAAGATTCGTAACTTGCGTCAAAACAGTTTCAGCAAGCTACAACCTAAGTCAAGGAACGTTCTTACCGGGTTTTATGCCAACAGCAAAATGGTTAGGAACAACCCCTGACAATAAATTCGCTCCGGGATTTGGTTTCGTATTTGGTTCACAGGATCTTTCGATAATAGACAGAGCTATCGAGAATTCGTGGTTAAGTACCGACAGTATGCTAAATGCGGCTTTGAATCAAAAGACAACAGAGAACCTAAATGCACAAATAAAAGTAGAACCATTTAAGGAATTCAACATAGATGTAACATTCAAGAGAAGCAGAAGCGAAACCTTCTCTGCATATTATAAATTCGATCCACTAATTGATGGAATTGCAGGGCCACTATCGCCTATTGAAACAGGTAGATATAGTATCTCCATATTAGCATTTCCAACCCTATTCTCAGCAACTGATGACAACAATATCAGTGAAGTGTTCCAAACGTTCCTTACTTATAGGGAAGAGATAGCAAGAAGATTGGCAGCAAGTAATGCCGCTGCAAATCCAAATTATAGTGGAATGATGATACAAGATACAAATAATGGAAGATTGTATCCAGATGGCTATGGAGCATTGAGCCAACAAGTATTGATACCTGCGTTCCTTGCAGCCTACACAGGCACAAACCCATCTAAACAAAGTCTAAATCCATTCCTGCAAATCCCTATGCCGAATTGGAAAATGAGCTATACAGGACTGGGAAAATTGGATTGGGTAAAGAAATGGGCGAACTCCATCACCTTATCTTCAAACTACTCTTGTGAATACAACATAGGAGCATTTACAACAGACACTCGTGTACCACTTGACGACAGATACGACTACGGAACCGAATGGGTGAGAAACCAATTGAGCAATAACTTCATTGCAAAGGATATTATCGACCAAATAACCATAGTTGAGCAACTCAGCCCATTGATTAAAATTGACGTAAACCTAAAAAATAGTTTCCAAACAAACTTTGAAATCCGTCGAGATAGGAATCTATCGCTTTCTTTCGCCAATTCGCAATTGACAGAAGTGAATAGAACATCCTTTGTCTTGGGAGGAGGGTATAGATTCAAAGATGTAGAAATAAATGTCCGTATGGGAGGAGGAAGCACAAAGCAATTCAAGAGTGATATCTTGCTTAAAGCAGACCTTTCTATCAATATAAACAAGACATCTTTGAGAAAGATAGACCAAAATGTCAATTTGATTTCATCAGGTTCACAAGTCTTTACGATGAACCTTTCAGGAGAATACTCATTGACAGAAAAAGTCGTTTTGAGAGCTTATTTCGAAATGACCTCAAACACACCTTTTGTATCAAATGCCTATCCTAATTCCACAACACAAGGAGGCTTTTCGGTACGTTTAACTTTGTAGAGATTCAAACGCCATTTTAGAAATCTGTTTCTTTGTTTTAGATTTATAAAAGGCTGTTCTAAAATAACAAAACGCTCGTTTGTCAAAATATAACTAAGACTTGCGAGCGTTTTGTTTAGATTTGGCTATATCAAAAGCTTATTTTTGTTTCATAACTATTGTTTTGATGATAGAATGTAGTTGTTTCTCTGTCTTGGCTGCTCCTTCGCCTAAGATGAATCCTATTTGTTGCACTTGTAAGAGGGTTTCTTTTATCACCTCGTTCACTCTTTTGATAATTTCTTCGGGACGTTCTTCGTCTGCATACAGGTTTCGGAATATCATACACACCGATTTTTGAGGGATAAGCGTGAAGATAGATACATTGATAAAGCGATTGTTGTATTCGATGTCCTTATTGATGATGTCTTCCGAGGTTCTAAATACATATTCCACCTGATTGAATAAGTCTTGTGGCAAAAGGCTCTTTATGCTTGCTCCAACCAAACCCGGGATTATCTCATCTATTTCCTTAGCATCTTCTCCCAGAATCTCAATAAAGCCATTGTTCGATTCGGTTACTTTCATTTTCGAATCAATTATTGCAATGCCGGGATAGATGTGGTGAATTATTAGCGAGAGTGAACGCAAGAGTTCTCCGTTGCTTAGTTTTTGATTGTTCAATTCCTCTTCCAAACGATTGCATTCGGTTTGCAAATCGACAAGTTCTGTTCTTGTGATTTTCAATTTGTCGTTAAAATCTCTTGTTCCTCTTTGTGTATAAGCAAAACACATTTCCGGAGAAGCAATTCCTTGTGCCATGGCAATGGCTAACTCAGTACAAGTGTCATATCCGCAAGAGCGGCAATTTGTATGCTTTCCGCTCGCTTGCTTGCCAAGTTTCACAAAAGCCTCTTCAATCTCTTCTTTGCTCGGATAAGGCAAGGTCTTGTCGTTTGCTTGATAGAATGCCACCAAATCGGATTTGTTTACATATTTATCTACGTTTTCTTGCCATCTATCTTTGTTGAGTGTTTTTATCCTTTTCTTTGCATACTCTGTAACAAGATTATGTCTTACGAATTTCTGTCCTTTTGTGCAGCCAGGTCCCATAAGGCAGCCTTTGCAGAAGTATAAATTGAAGTGAGTGTTGAATTCATTGCTGTGTTTTGAGAACTGCTTTAACACATCAACCACATCTTTCTTACCTTCCACGTTAAGAAAATGGCTATCCATCATTGTGTTGGTCATATCACAAGCCTCGACAAATCCTTCCACTATAGGATAAAGCGAACCCTTGCATCCAAGAGGCTCGTCAAAGTCAGAGAATTCTGCCATTTCTTCTTTTATTCCATGGCTTTCAAACATGCGTCTTAGTTCCACAAAACTCAAGAAAGCATCTATGCGTAATCCTTTTTCGTATCTTTCGTTATCCTTCTTTATTCCAAGACATGGTGTAATGTTTACAATCTTCACATCTTCGCCATAATGTTTGCGAACAACCGAAGCGGTTGCCACTGCAGGAGGAACAATAGGTGATAGACTGCTTACAAGAGATGGTTGATACTTCTCTACATACATATTTGAGACAGGACAATGTGAACTTATGAAACTTCTACCTTGGAACTTATCACACAAGTCTGCTTGTCTTGATGCAACCAAATCAACTCCAAAACTAACCTCACACACATAAGAAAAGCCAAGACGTCTTATCATTGTAACGAATTTGCGATAGTCTCTTATGTCATCAAATTCTCCTGCTATGCTTGGGTCGCATATTGCTGCAACTTTGCTTTCTGACTTCAAGATTATCTCAACCTCTTCTATATTTGACACAGCCTTAATGACTGAATAAGAACATGCTGATAAGCAACTGCCGCAAGCAATGCAGCGGTCCTCAACTATTTTCGGCTTAGAACTTTCTGCATTCACTTGAATAGCCTTCACAGGACATGCTCTTACGCAAGCATAACACTTTACACATTTGCTTTCATCTAAAAACAATACATTATCTGCCATAGTCTATGGAATTTTTCAAAGTTCAAAGATATGATTTTTTCACTTTATGACAAAAACTTGAAAACAAAAAACGTTTCTATTTGTTTCTATTTCGTTTTTTTCTTAACTTTGCAGAGTGAAACGAAGAGTTGATTTCTTAGAATCAAGTTTTGGAAAATCGTTTCTTCGTTTGGTGAGAAAAGAAATAAAAAAGAGTAAAAATGGATAGAGGCTTTCTTTCATATTTGTTTGCATTGCTAGTCTTGGTTCTGTCTTCTCAGGACTTGGGTGACCTATCAATAAAAACGAAGTCTGAATTCTCTTACAGATTCTCTTTGTCTGCTATCTCAGATGCTAAACAAAAGTGCGATAGATTCGCAGAAAATGAATCTGAGAAAAAAAACAAAGCAGAGATTGCTTTGTCCGAATCTCGCCATATTACAATACTTAGTCAAGAGGATTGGGATTGTAAAGATGTATCCACTATTGAATTTTACTATTCGAACAATGTAAATAATCGTTTGAATAGTCAAAAAGCTGATTTATTCCTAAAGAAAGATTTATCCTTGCTACAAGTTCTTATAATATAGCTTTGTTAGGGATATTCTTTTGTTTTTAACATCGTCATTTCAGCATCGGAGAATTCTTTGTTTTAACACCATAAATGATTATATGATGTTGGAATGATTGAAATTGGGACTTAAAAAGCTTTTTTCAAAAGATAAATTGATAATTTCATAATATCAAAAAGAGGAACATGTGAATGTTTCTCTTTTTTTATTTCTACTCACAGGTAAAATTTCAAAAAATAGAACTCTTTTGAGAAAACACAATAACACAATGAATTTTGATTGTATTAGAGAAAAAAATAGTAATTTTGCCACCTGTTTTTGAAAGGATAAGATATGATAAAAATTAAACGACACTTCTCTTCGTGGAAGGCATTTGGCAAGTTGTGCTATAACATTCTTCTTTATGGTTTTGCTTTGGCAGGAATGGCTATAATTGGAGCTTGGGGTATTTATCAATTAGGCTGGACTAAGAACAAGGGTGCAGTGGATCAGAATAATCGTTACTTGGCTCAGGTCTCCGAACTTGGAACACAGAACAAGAAAAGTAAGAAAATCAATTCCGAAAAGTTATCTGAGGAGTTCCTGAAGCTATCTCTCATATCTAAACTCTATCCTAAAAATGCTGATTTGATAATGCAGGCTATTAAAACCTCTGAAGGAGGAACTGATATTTCACAAATGATTGCTGCTTGTGAATTATACATAAACAATGAGGCAGAATATGCCAATTTATTCAAAAGGCAGAAGCAGATTTTAGCCTCTTCAAAAACTCAGACAAGCGATAGACATGCTATACTTTGGATGAATACTCCGGAATGGGAGGCTCTAAAGGTTGCAATCGTTAAAGACAAAGACAAAATCGATAGTGCAGCCATGGTAACGGGAGTTGAGCCGAGAATGATTGTGAGTTGCCTTATCGGAGAACAGATTCGTTTGTTTAATTCCAAGAGAGAAACATATAAAAAATACCTTGGTCCTGTGAAGGTATTGTCTGTACAAAGTCAATTCTCTTTTGGAGTAAACGGCATTAAGGACTTCACCGCTGCTTGGGTAGAAAGGAATCTAAAGAATGACACTTCGGTGTTTTATATGGGCGAAAAATATGAACATATATTAGATTTCAAGACGGCAGATCACCAAACAGAAAGAATAGACCGATTGGTTGATTATCGCAATCACTATTATTCCTATGTCTATACAGGTTGTATTTTGCACCAAACAAAAAAGCAATGGGAGAGAGCAGGATTTGACATAAGCAATCGCCCTGAGATTTTGTTCACTCTTTTCAATATAGGATTCTCAGAAAGTCACCCAAGTGCCAATCCTCAATGTGGAGGCTCTCACATAACGGTTGCAGACAAGGTTTACACCTTTGGTGCTATTGGATTCGACTTCTATTACTCGGGAGAATTGGCAGAGGAGTTCCCTTATATGGATAAAAGATTTGCAGATTAAGTCATAAAGAAATAACTTCAAGAATCGATTCATTGATTCTTGAAGTTATTTCTCTAAATCTTGATTTTAATTTGCTCTAACAATGAGATATTTTGAAGACAAACTGTTTATATAGTTTGTCTTTTTGTTTGAAGAGTATAAAGTAATATACGGCTGTAACCAACAGAGCTATCAGACATGACAAAGCCTCAGAAAGATTAACAACATTCAAACTTAATATAAGAGCAATTAACAATAGTACAAACGGAATTATGAAGGCAATTACTACGGCTTTCAACCCGAGTTTTGTGCTTATTGAAACCTTTACTTTATCTCCTTGTTTATATTCTGCGGCTTTTTCTGTTCGGACTTCAATTTCTTTATCTTTCTTGTCAAAACTTGAACATGCACCTCTTGCATGACATGAAGCACAAGCAGATTTTTGTTCTATCACTACCCATACTTTATCGGCTTCCACCTTTAGAACAGTCCCCACTTGTTCACTGCAACTTTCTGAAACGTATCGCTTGCTCATCTTTATATTACTTTAATCAAACTGCTGTCTAACCACCCTTGCTTACCGTCTTCGGTTCTGACAAAGACTTCTTTTCCTGTTTGCTTTTCTATTTTTACCTTTTGCCCCTTAAATAACTTTATTGCAGAAGAATCTTCTTGGTCTTTTTCAGGTACAAGTTTTGCTTCGGAAGAAAATACAATTGCAGTGTCTTTTGCATTTATCATATTTTGACGATAGAAACCCAATCCAAAACTGCTCAAACTTAGAACAAATACTGCAAGACAAAGATAAAACATCAACACTTTGTATTCTGAGTTGAAGTAATAAAGGAAAAACAAAATGGCTGCTGCGATTAAAAGAACTACAAACAAAATAGCCCAAGCTAAAGGGGAAAGAAGGTTTGCTATGTCTTTACACCACTTTATCAAAAATAAATCCGGCATAACATAAACCTCTCCCATAAGACGACTGCGACAAATCTTGTGATTACGACTCAAGGTTTCATCGTTTGGCTTCAAACGTAAGGCTCTTTCGTAATAAAGTACACTATTAGCATAGTCGCTCATTCGGAAATAGGTATTTGCAATGCTATGGTACAAATCGGCATTTGGAGCCGTTTTTTCAGCTTTCAAATATATTTCAAGAGCAGTTGCAAAATCTCCTGCTTGATAAGCTTGATTTGCTTTGCTCAAATCTTGTGCAAAAATGAAGTTAGAAAAGCCACAGAATAAAATTGCCAAAATAGCTTTCATCGTTTTATTGGAGCGTTTCTTGTTTTTACCCATTTGAGTTTCTATATCGGTTATGGTTTTCATAGTCTGTTCATAAAGTTCTTGGTGAATGTCGGATTCCTTATTTTGAGAGAATCTTATGTATTCGCAATCGTTTAGAGTCTTCAATGTATTTTGCAATATTGATTCTTCCAAAGAACTATCACAAAGCACTTTTTGTATATTTTCTAGACTTAAATCATTGGTTGCAAT
>JAGBSA010000019.1 GCA_017632095.1 Bacteroidales bacterium
AAGGTATAAAAACTTTATAATATGACAAAATGATTCTCTTGTAAAGTTTCACGAAGTGAGCAATGAGCTTTCCGAATGCTTTTCCTTACTCTTGGATTTTTCCAATTACTGATAATGGTACTATCACTAACTGATAGTAGTATTATCACTTACTGATAATGGTATTATCATCAAGTGATAATGGTGTTATCACGGCGTGATAATGGTATTATCTCTTTGTGATAATGGTATTATCACTTACTGATAATCGGATTATCAAGGCGTGGAAAATTTTTGATAGTAAGTTTGGGATTTCTTTTCCTTACTTTGGCAGTTGCTTTTCAGGCATTTGACAAAAAACAAAACTGCGTTAGCCGAATGCCAAAGGCTGACTGCCAAATACCATAGTAAAAAAGGGACAAAATAAAACGGCGTTTCGTGAAATCAAAACGAAGAAAGGTTTTTCTAAAACGAAGAAAGAAAAAATTAAAATGAAGGTTTATTTTCTCGTTTTCAAATTAGAGACCGGGGATTGCTGAACTTGGATTTTGGCTGTTAGGCGTTAGTGGTTTTCAAACTGCGTCAGCAAAATGGCAAAAGCCAAGGGCTGACAGCCAAAGCTCGCAACTATTTTCCGCGTCCTTGGAATATGATAATAAAGGTATAAAGCAGAATCTTGATATCGGTTGCAAGGGATATGTTTTCTAAATACAGCAAGTCGTATTTTAGTCTTTCGACCATCTGATCGACATTATCTGCGTATCCAAACTTGACTTGTCCCCATGATGTAATGCCCGGCTTTACTCTATGCAAGAGTTTGTATTCCGGAGCTTGCTTTACTATTTGGTCAATGAAGAATTGTCTTTCCGGACGGTAGCCTACAAGGCTCATTGTGCCTTTTAGGACGTTGTAAAATTGAGGTATCTCGTCTAATCTCACCTTTCGCATAAAGCGTCCAAAGGGTGTTATGCGCTTATCTTTGTCTCCGCTCGACAACTGCGGACCGTACTTTTCTGCATCGACGTACATAGAACGGAATTTGTGCATATAGAATGGCTTTCCTTTGTATCCGATACGTTCTTGTTTGTAGAAAATCGGTCCTTTGCTGGTTGTGTAGATGATTATCGCTGTTATAAGATAGAGAGGTGAAAGAAGGATTATCGCAAAAAGTGAAATGCAGATGTCGAATATTCGTTTGACAATCTTTTGTACGGGTAGTAGTTTTCCATGTGTAATAGTTACTAAAGGCGTATGGAAGATTCCGTTCATTTTTACGTTGCCTAACAATAGGTCTTTCCTGTTTGCAGGTACTTTTATTTCGACATCTTGTCCTGCACTGCTGATTATGTTGTATATTTCTTGCTCTTCGTCGGCTTCTAAGGCGATTATGATTTCTTCTATTTTGTATCTGTCTATTATATCTGAGAGTTCCTCTACTGAACCAAAGTATGGCAAGTCCAATGTCTTGTTTTCTTCATCCGGATTTATGCTTACATAGCCCACAAATTTGTTTCCTGCTTTTACTGCTTGATGTTGAAAATCGTTAATCAAGGCTTCGGCTTTACTTTTGCAGCCAATCAACAAAGTGGGGAAGCCTATTATGTTGCTATGTATTTTTTTTGCTGCACGGGTTGTAATGAATAATCGAGGGATATAAGTAATGGTGAAGTGCAAAGCAAAAAGCATTAAGAACGACCAGTAATAATTGCGATATGTTTTGACTTGATCGTCTAGTAAAAGTGTAAAGAAGATTATCACGATTCCGATTATGCTTATCCAAATCGTTTGTCCAAGTTCTTTTAGTCTGCTTTTGCGATAGACGTTTTGGTAACTTCCTTGAAGATAATATAGAAATATCCACATAATTGGAATAACCAATAGTCCGACATAAAGATTCATATCTGAAAATACAGCGTTTATATCATCGAAAACACCATTTTCAATACTCTTTTTTCTGAAAATGAAAAACAAAAGCCACGATATAACTGCTGCAAAAAAGTCCGAGCAGACATATTTTGCTGCTTGACGTCTCTTATTCATCACACGAAATGTTTTACTTGCTTAATACTGATTAGGGAAATGAACAACCTTTACGTTATCTATGTGAATGTAGGTATTCTCTTTTTGATCTGGGTTGAATGCTTCAAAATAAAACTTGTAATAATTTGGGTAATCCAACATGCCCCATACTTTATTCAAAAGCACATAAACCTTTTTCCAGCCTTTTGCTTCATTGGGATAAATTCTCACTGCACTGACTGACTCGTATGAAGCAGCCGAAGATCTCTTTCCATAAACCCCTATCTCAAAAGGAATGTTCGAATGGTAGTCTAATTCTAAGATAGTGCCGTTTTTGTTTGTGCAATAAATAGAGTCTATTGTTATGTATTTGTTCTTTCCATTGGCATCATAGTAAATTGCTCCACACATATTGCCATAACGAACGCTGTCTTCATCAATTACCATTGGCATTTTTGTTGCCTCTTCTGCGGCGTTTACAAGAAGTTCAAAGTTAACATAAGGGTCTTCAAACAGCTCATAAAGATTAGGGAATTGAGCTTTTTCATCATTGTACATTATGTCTTTTTTAGTAAAAACCACCTCTTTACCTTCGACCAAATCTAATGTGTCTATAGCCGTTGTGTAAAATGGATAGGCCTCTCTTGTAGCTTGCATTCCGTTATACAAAACCCCCGGACGTACATCTACCTTATGACGACCTGTTTTTAACACAGGAACACTGCAAGGCAAAGGATAAATTCCAACCAAATCATTATCGATATAAACCCATGCATCTTTTATGTCACTTGTTAAAAAGCCTTCGTCTTGCGGTATTGAGATATTTGGATTTTCAACAAGGTTAAATCCTTCTATTTTTATGTATGCAGGGACTTCTTGTTCGCCACTAAATTCATTGCATTGTACAAATAAAAAAACCAAAGCTAAGGTTAAAAAGGTCAATTTCAATTTTTTCATACTCTTAAATCTTTATCCCACTAAACGCTATTATCGTCCTACTTATTACAAATCAAGTAAAGATAATCGCAAAAACAATTCGCAAAGATACGCTTTTTTGTTTGATTCAAGTTTTATGTTGGTTTGTTTTTGTAACTTCGCACACCGAAAAAAGAGAGATTAGCAATGAGAATAGACAGTTTTAAGCATAAAGGATTACGACGTTTGATGGTAGAAAATCTAAGGAAAAAAGGCATACAAGATGAGCGTGTTTTGGAGGCTATGAATGATGTTCCGAGGCATTTTTTCTTGGATTCGTCTCTCGATGTTCTTGCTTATGAGGATAGGGCTTTAGAGATTCTTTGCAACCAAACCATATCTCAACCCTCTACTGTTGCGTTTCAAACTCAGCTTCTCAATGTACAAGAAAGAGAAAAGGTGTTAGAAATTGGCACAGGCTCAGGTTATCAAACCAGTGTTTTGTGTAAGATGAAAGCAAAGGTTTTTACAATAGAACGTTTTAAGCCTTTACACAATTCAGCTCAAGAGATATTCAACATGCTTAGACTAAGACCAAAATGTTTCTTCGGAGATGGATACCTAGGTTTGCCAACATACGCTCCTTTCGACAAAATAATTGTAACCTGTGGGGCAGAAACAATTCCACAAGCTCTCATTGACCAATTGAAAGTAGGTGGTGTTATGGTAATTCCTGTAGGTGCTGACACTCAAACCATGCATAAGATTCGCAAAATAAGCGAAACAGAAATCGAAGCCGAAACATTTGGAGACTTTAAGTTTGTTCCAATGTTGCAAGAACGCAAATTCTGTTAATAAAATCAGCTATCTATTTTCCTTGTTAAAATTTTCGTGATTCATTATTTGAAAT
Source organism: Bacteroidales bacterium (assembly GCA_017632095.1). Taxonomy (GTDB): domain Bacteria; phylum Bacteroidota; class Bacteroidia; order Bacteroidales; family P3; genus Onthomorpha. Next base: position 3,824 of record JAGBSA010000019.1, read on the forward strand.
CGCGAAAATAAAACTTGGTTTTAGGAAATCAAAACCAAGTTTCAGTAAAACGAAATCAAGTTTCAGTAAAATAAAACCAAGTTTCGGCAAGTAAATCTTAAGCATTTGATTATCACAAGCTTATTTTAAGACATTCTTTTCTTGCATTAAACAGAGCAGAAAAGTATTCTAGCAAGAGGAAACAAAAATTTGACAAATCCTTTATTGTAATTAGCTGTATTTTAACCCCTTTTTAGTGTTAAAATACTATAATTTACAACAATATATTCAAGATTTCTTCGTATCTTTGCACGTTGATAACTTTATAACTATGACAAAAGCAAAGATTTTATTCGTTAATCAAGAGATTACTCCTTATTTAGGAGAGAGTGCAAAAGCCGAAATAGGTAGATATTTACCTCAACGTATCCAAGAAAAAGGTAAAGAGGTTAGAACTTTTATGCCAAAATTTGGGGACGTTAATGAAAGAAAGAATCAGCTACATGAGGTAATCAGACTCTCAGGAATGAATCTGATAATCGACGATACCGATCACCAACTCATAATCAAGGTTGCGTCAATTCAGGCTGCAAGAATGCAAATCTACTTCATAGATAACGATGATTTCTTTCAAAGAAAAGCAGATGTATTAGACGCTAATGGAAATCTATTTCCTGATAACGACGAGCGTTCTATATTTTTCATAAGAGGAGTTTTAGAAACAATCAAGAAACTTAGCTGGAAACCGAACGTAATTCATTGCTCTGGTTGGTTTGCAGCTTTGTTACCTTTCTATATAAAAAGAACAGAATATAAGAATCACCCTTTCTTTTCAAACACAAAGGTAGTTTTAAGTCTTTTCAATGAAGAATTCGAAGGAAGTCTTTGTGAAAATCTATCAAAGAAACTAAAAGCTGATGGAGGAACACTTAAAGACTGGAAACTATATAAAGAACCTACATACTTGAATCTAATGAAGGCTGCGATAAGTTACGCAGATGCAATAGTCATTGCAGAAGAAGGCGTTAATCAAGAATTGATAGATTTCGCATATTCAACAAAGAAACCAGTCGTAGAATACACTCCTATGCCCGATTTAGCAACGAAATTGAATGAGCTATACGACGAAATAGCAATACTTGATGAGGAATAAAATACACAATCAAATGAAAAGACTTTTCTTAATACTTATATCATTGCCTCTATTCTTAGTTTCTTGCGTTGATGAAGACGAAACGCTAGGAATAGATCTTGTTGACGACAATGACAAAGCCACAGTTGGTGTTTATTCAAACGTCTCTATGGACGCAGCATTCTATCGAGAAGATTCCATCCTTACAGCAAACTACGACGTCAATACCTTAGGCGATTACTACGATCAAAAATTCGGAAGAGTAAAATCCTCAATATACACACAAGTAAGTCTGTCTATGCCATCAGCAACATTTAGTACCTACGAAAGCATTGACTCTATTGTACTATCCTTATCCTATGCTGGTGGATTCATGGAGGACACATTAAGCAATGGAAAGCAAATGATGTTCTCAGTATATGAAGTAGCGGAAGAAATAGACACAACAAAGAAATACAGTTTCGACGAAGTAGCTATCGAACCTAATGCTATATTTTCTGAAAACATAACCTTAGATTTCAATAATGACGTTGTAGTCGGAGCAGACACCTTAGACCCACAACTAAGAGTCAATATAACTGGAGCATTCTTCGATAAGATTCGAAATTTCAGCGGAGACAACAACGATTTCTTAAATCAGTTCAAAGGATTTAAGTTTACACTTGAAAAAATCGA
>JAGBSA010000212.1 GCA_017632095.1 Bacteroidales bacterium
ATTACAAAATCTCAACCTTTATTTGTTTTGATGTTTTACTGTCTTGCGGCAATAGCTTCTGAAGAGCTCTTAGCCAAAGCTACCATCTGTGGTTCTTGTTGAACTCTCTCGATAACACTATTAAGCCCTGCTCTTTGAGCTGTTGAGATTAGATATGCTAACATATTTCCTGCTTGCTCATCTATTGCTTCGCTTCCGGTGTTCATAAGATTGGCTTTTATACCTTCTATCAATGCTAAGAATATTTCTTCGGCTTGTTTTAGGTCTCCTTGTTGTATAGCTGAAGAAGCTTGATTCAACATCGATACATAGTCGTCTATGTAATCTCTTACTTGGTTTGCTCTGCCCATTTGCTCAACTTCCGGGATTTGTTGCAGCTTTGCCACTTCTTCTTTCATACCAAAGTTGCTTGCAATATTGCTTAGTTCCGCCAACATATAGATACAAAGTTGCTTTTCGCCCTCTACACTGCGAGCTTTCTTGCCTGTGAAGCGTTTATAGTAATTAAGATATTCGGTGTGATAAGAGATTATCTTACCCAATACTTCTTTTGCTTTGGCAATATCTCCTGCCTTGTGGTAGGTTTCTGCAAGGCTTATATCAAATCGGTCATACGGCATCTTGCTATTAGGGAACTCAACAACGGCTTTGTTTAATATTTCAAGAGCTTTTGCTTTCTCTCCTTTGTTTGCAAGTTGGCTGGCAAGCAATACGTGGAATTGTCTCATATTTCTTGAGTTGTTCACGCTCACTGCGTCTTCCAAATATACATCAGGGTCTTTTACTCCTCCCCACTCGAATTTGCTGTTCATCAAAGTGTAGCTTCGTTCGGTGTTGTAGGCGCCTCCTGCTTGGTATGGTACGATTCGATGTACTAATCCTTCTTGACGTGTGTATTGTTCTATGTTAGGGAATACTTTTTGCAAGTAACGTGGATTCATTACATAAATTGGTCGTTCGAATGCGTTTGTTCCCAAGATGTCTAAGAACATTAGTTCGTTTCTTATCAATTGTTCGTATCCGTATTCAGCGTTTACGTTGATTGAGAACTCGACTCTACCTTCTTCTTCATCGACTAATTCTGCCGGATAGATACCTTTGGCTGCCATTTTGGCTTTGTCGAATGGTATGTAGAAACGATTGCTTTGTAAGACTTTGAGTGAATCTCCGTCTTGTTGGAATAGTGTTGTTTGTTCGTTGGTTGAGAGTTCTTTCAATACGTTTCTAACATCTCTTGATGGGCCGTTGGATTGGGTTACCAAAGATACGTCTAATCCTAATCGGTAGTATGATTTGTCTAATGTGAATGGTAATTTTTCTGATTCGTACACTTTGTTGTATAGTTGCTCAACATACCAATGCATTCCTGAGAGTGTGTAGTTCAATACTCTGACATCGGTGCGTATTCCTTCAACTTCTTGTGCGTACCACAAAGGGAAGGTGTCGTTATCGCCAAAGGTGATGAGTATTGCGTTCGGTTCACAGCTTTCAAGGTAGTTTCGAGCAAATTCTCTTGTCATATAACGGCCGCTACGGTCGTGGTCGTCCCACTCTTGTGAAGCCATAAGAATAGGAACTGCAAAGAAACATATCGCGGTTACTGCTCCTGCTTTTACGTTTTCTGGTATTTTTACTTTCTTTAGCCATTCGAAGATTCCGTAAACGCCTAATCCTATCCATATTGCAAAGGCATAGAACGAGCCTGCATAAGCATAGTCTCTCTCTCTTGGCTGACATGGTGGCTGATTCAAGTATAGAACGATGGCAAGTCCTGTCATAAAGAACATAAGGAAGACTACAAAGGCGTCTTTTGGTGTTCTTCTGATGTGGAATATCAATCCGGCTATACCTAATCAAAGTGGAAGACAAAATA
>JAGBSA010000213.1 GCA_017632095.1 Bacteroidales bacterium
AAAAGGTAATATACTAACCCCAAGAGTTATTTCGAACATAAGTCGAAAAACAGAAGGAGTATCAACCCTAAGTGCTATCCAAATTTGGTTTGACCAAGCCGTAAAAAGATTGAACACCGACCAAAGAGGTGTTTTATTGGGTGAATTTGGAGCAAACGACAAAATACTTACCATTTACGCATCGGGACATTATCGTATTACCAACTACGATTTGACAAATCACTTCGACGACGACTTGATTAAGATTGAGAAATTCAACCCTGAGAAACCTATCTCGGTGTTCTATATCGACAAAGAGAGTCAAAGCATTTATTTGAAGCGTTTTTTGATTGAGCCAAGCAACAAGAAAATAAACATATTCGAGGAACAAATTGGCGGAGTTTTGGTTGAGGTATCTACAGACTGGCTTCCAAGAATCGAACTCGAAGGAAAAGAATACGAAGTTGCTAATTTATGCGACATATTCAAATGGAGAGCAAAAGGAAAAAGGGTTTCAAAGAATAAAGATTCAAAAATAACATGGTTGGAACCGCTCCCTTACGAAGAAGAACTTAAAGAGGAAGGAATCATCGACGAAGATGACGAGTTCAAAAGTGAATTCAACGATAAGGAAACCATACAAGGCTCCTTATTCTAAAAAAGTGAATAATATGAAAAGAAATTTGTTTTCAGTCATTTGCCTATTTATAGCAGTAATATTTGTAAGCAAATCTAACGCACAAGACTTTGCAACCGAGTTTCTTATAAACCAACTAAGACCTTCAAAATGTGAGGTGATTTATCTTAGTTTCACCAACAATTTCTATAACACCAATTCGACAATTGCAGCAATGCCCGGATTCGATGACTTAGACGAGGAAACAAAAGCTGAATTTAGAGAAAAATATAACCTTGTTATCGGCAAGGTTAATGATAGTATCTTGCTATCTCAGTTTAAGACAAAATTCATTTCAAGCCTAAAATCATACGGATTTGATGTCAGAGAGACCGCTGTTGAAAACTTCCCAACACAACTAAAAGAAAATGAACACACACTTGTTGTTGCTCAAATAGAATTAGAAGAATTCGTTAGCTATGACACAATTCGCAATTACGAATCCAACGATGAGGTTTATCTAAGCAAGCTTGTCAATGGAGTAAGGTTTAATACATGGTTGAAATACAACGACTCAGACCCCGAAAGCAAGCAGATATTTTTTGCAGACGAAGAAACAACAGATGAATTATTAGGATATATCAAAAAAGAAAACGGAGTTGATTATGCCAACTACTCAATTACTAAAATAAATCCTAATGATGCCTATCTATTGGCTCATTCAAACGCAGCATTGTGCAGTAGATACTTTTTCAACTTTCTAATTAACAGATATGTTTGGCTAAAAACACAAGGTAAGCCTAAGTTTTATTATTATATGGATTCAAATGGAGAGATTATGACCGAAGATGAACCGGTTGATAATTTCGATATAATAAGTCAAGACTAAACAACAGAAAATTGAAACGGCGTTTGAGTGTGAACAAAACGCCGTTTTATTTTTCTAAAACGAAGAAAGAAAAAATTAAAACGAAGTTTTGTTAGAGTCGTTTTGAAAATTCAGGATTTATCTATTTTTCAAAGGATTGGCTCTTTGCAAATTCTATATTATCCAAAAGTTTATCGTATTTCACCCTTTCGATAGGACTATGTTTTCTTGCTTGATTAAAGTCTGATTTTTCCAAGTTTCCATCTTCTATTCTTCTAATCAAATTCAGCATTGCCTCGCTTGGCTCAAATTCTTTGTTGTTTACCTTTTCGGCTTTGTTGTTCCAAATGCAGGCATTCAAGCAAATATCACAGCCATAAACGTAATTGGATAAATTGATATTTGAAGGTATATTATTCTTGTTTTCAATGGTTTGATAGGAAATGCACTTATTGCAATCTATTACCCCTTCTGAAACGATTGCTTTATTGGGACAACTTTCTATACATTTGTTACAATTTCCACAAGCATTGTTCTGTTTTTCAGAGTAATCACTTTCGTAATTGCAAATCAACTCTGCAAGAAATACTTTGTTGCCATATCTTTTGTTTATCAAACATGAGTTCTTGCCAATCCAACCTAAACCGGACTCTACTGCCCATTGGCGTTCTAAAATTGGGACTGTATCGACGCAAATCTTCGCTTCAAAGTCAGGATACTTTAACTGTATGGTTTGCAGTAAAGTAAAGAGTTTTTGTTTTAAGACTTTGTGATAATCATTTCCAAGTGCATAGGTTGCAATCAGTTTATTATCAACATATTCTGCAGTAGTATTGTAAGAAATCAAAAAAGAAAAGACCGTCTTTGCCCCTTCGAATAATTTGTTTACATCAATCCGTTTATCATAATTTGCAGACATATAGTCCATATCTGCATTGTACTTGTTTTCAAGCCAATAGTCTAAATTAGAATGTTCACACACTCCCGCTTTTGCTGCTCCGCAATCTTGGAAACCAAGTTTTAGTGCTTCTTCTCTTACAAAACTTAAAGGGATATACCTATTCATCAAAACGACATCTTGTTGAATCTGTATGAAATGCAGTTACTTAAGCTTGATTCTTTTTTTAACTCCTCTACAAACTTCTCTGCATTTACTTTAACCTTCTTACTCTTCATGCTAAGTGCGATTTCGCTATCTTCATCGTCTATAACGGTGATATTTAACTTGGTTTTACCTTTTGCTTTCTTGCAAACCTTAGAAAGAGTCTTGACATTGCCCTCTGTTATTCTGCTTATAGACATACTAAGCGAGATTGAATCTATGTATTTATCTACAACATCTTCCAAAAGTTCCATTTTCTCGATTTGAACCTCCAATTTAGTGTTGTCTTTCCAAGCAGGCTTTATTACAGCCTTGATTAGCACAAAGATATTCTCCTTACAAAAGTCGCCATAAGCCACATACTTTTTGCCATTTAAGAAAAATTCATACGAACCGCTCGCATCTTCTATAACGAAACTTGAATATGGATTTCCGTTTTTATTAACGCCCTTCTTGATACTTACTATCACTCCCGCAAAACAGATTTCCTTATCGATATGTTCTTCAAGCGATTTGAATTCTTTTATTTCGAAATTGACGAATGTTTTTATCGTTTCTCTGAACATATCTAATGGGTGTCCTGAAAGCCAGAATCCTATCATTTCTTTTTCGAATTTCAAACACTCCATTTGACTCCATGCTTCACAATCAGGAATATGTGGATCTTCTAAAGCACTTTGACCATCTCCCATGTCGAAAAGAGAAACTTGAGAAGCCATTTGATTCTCTCGATACTGCACTCCGTACCTTATAAGTTTGTCTATAAACTGAGAATCCTCTGTTCCCTTTTCTGAAAAGAAGTATTGAGCGCGGTGTGTGTTAGCAAAGCAATCGAATGCTCCTGCTTTTACCAAAGCTTCTATACATTTGCGATTGATAATTCGAGGATTGACTCTTTTTATAAAGTCGAAAGGACTTGTAAATAACCCGTTTGCTTCTCTTTCATTTATGATTTCTTCCGCGGCATTGGCCCCTACTCCTTTTATTGCTGCCAATCCGAAAAGTATTTCAGACTTTTTATTAACCATAAAGTTCATATTGGATTCGTTGATATTTGGACCCAATACGTTCAAATTTAGTTTCCTACATTCCTCTGTATATAAGGTTATATTCTTTGGGTTAGATAGGTTATGGGTTAGAACAGATGACATGTACTCTGCTGGATAGTGAGCCTTCAAATAAGCAGTCTGAAAAGCAACATAAGCATAGCAAGTCGAGTGAGACTTATTGAACGCGTACTCTGCAAATTTCTTCCAATCGTCCCAAACTTTCTCTACAACAGTTCTATCATAATTGTTATCCAAACAGCCTTTTATGAACTTCTCTCTAAGTTCTTCCATAACGGCTATTTGTTTCTTTCCCATAGCCTTTCGTAATTTATCTGCCTGTCCCGGAGTAAAGCCAGCCAATGCTTGAGATAATTGCATCACCTGCTCTTGATAGACTGTTATACCGTAAGTTTCGGCAAGATATTTCTCCATTATAGGAAACTCATACACGATTTCTTCTCTACCATGTTTTCGTGCTATGAAATTAGGTATGTATTGCATAGGACCCGGACGGTACAATGCGTTCATTGCAATCAAGTCTTCGAACTTGTCAGGTTTCAAATTCTGAAGGTGTTGCTTCATTCCATCAGATTCAAACTGAAATGTACCCATGGTCAAACCGTTTTGAAACAACTCCAAAGTAAGTTTATCGTCCAATGGAATCTCTTCTGGATTTACCACTATGTTGTGGCTCTTCTTTATATTCAAGCAAGCATCTTTGATAATCGACAAGTTACTTAATCCCAAGAAGTCCATTTTTATCATACCTACGCTTTCTATCAGTTTGCCTTCAAACTGTGTCGCCATCATATCAGAATCCTTACTATCTGCAACGGGAACATAATTTGATATATCGTCTGGTCCAATAATTACTCCGCAAGCATGGATTCCTGTACTCCTGATTGAACCCTCCAACTTCATAGCCATCTGTAACACTTGCTGCACAAGCTGAGTTCCTTCGTTGATTTCATGTGCTAATTCCGGAGATTCGCTAATGGCTTTCTTAAGAGTAGTTCCCGGCTTTGCTGGAACCAATCCTGCCAATCGGTTACTCTCACTGATAGGAAGTTCTAATACGCGAGCAACGTCTTTAATCGCCATCTTGGCTGCCATAGAGCCGAATGTGGTTATTTGAGCTACGTGATCAGCTCCATATTTCTCTCTCACATAAGCTAAAGTCTTCGCTCTACCTTCGTCATCGAAATCGACATCTATATCAGGTAGCGAAATTCTATCAGGATTTAAGAAACGCTCAAAAAGTAAGCCGTATTTCAATGGCTCAATCGCTGTGATACCAAGGCAATACGCAACAACGCTTCCTGCAGCTGAACCTCTACCCGGGCCAACTATCACGCCAAGATTTTCTCTCGAATGATTGATAAAGTCTTGCACAATAAGGAAATAACCAGGGAAGCCCATCCATTCAATGGTTCTCAACTCGCTTTCGATTCTTTCAACCACATTTTCTGCCAACGGCTGCGGATATTTTTGGTTTGCTCCTTCAAAAGTAAGGTGTCGCAAATAATCTGCTTCAAATTTAGTTCGCACAATCTTCTTATAACCACCTTTACTCTTCAATGCTTTATCAATAACTTCTCTTTTGCGTTCTTCCTGTTTGTCTTCCTCTTTAGTTTTTGGGTTATTTACTATCTCGGAATAAAGATCTGCTTCAACCCTTTCTAATGGGAATTTCGTCAAATAGTCTTCGAAACTGCCAAAACTTGAAGGAATGTCGAACATAGGCAAGATTGGATCCCTCTCCATTTTATACACCTCAACCTTATCAGCAATCTCCATAGTGTTTTCAATAGCTTCGGGATATTCCTTAAAGATTTCTGCCATTTCTTCGGGAGATTTGAGATACTCCTCGCCCGTATATGCCATCTGATTTTCTTTTCCATTCTCCCCTTTCTTCTTATAGGCATTTAAGGTAGTACCTGTGTTCAAGC
>JAGBSA010000214.1 GCA_017632095.1 Bacteroidales bacterium
CACTTTGTTTCGAAATTATTTTCCAAGGGTTATAAATACAAAAATCAAAGCATAAGGATATGGAAATCAAGAGTGTGATTTCGGACACAGGCTTTACGACAAAAAAAAAGCAGGCTTTAAGTGCCTGCTTCTTTGTTTATAATGTTTTCTTACAACCTGTCATCGACAATATCTCTTGGCAACACGCCTTTAACATCATATACCACGCCGACTTTCTCAAGCATCGAAGCTATATCAAGGCGTTCGAATTCTTTGTGAGCAACTGCCAATATCACCGCATCGAACTTTCCGCCCGGCAAAACCTTGGTTGTCTTTATTCCGTACTCGTGTTCGACTTCCGATTCCTTTGCCCAAGGGTCGTAAACCGTTATATTGTCGGTGTATTCCTGCAAGGTGTGATAAATATCCACGACTTTGGTGTTGCGAATGTCGGGACAATTTTCCTTGAACGTTATTCCGAGAATCAAAATCTTTGAATCCTTAACCATAACGCCCTGTTTGGTCATTGCTTTTATTGTTCTGTTTGCCACATATTCACCCATTCCGTCATTCAATCGGCGTGCGGAACTCATCACTCTTGGCAAGACTCCATAGACTTGAGCCTTCTGAATCAGATAATAAGGATCGACACTTATGCAATGACCTCCCACCAATCCGGGATTTAACTTAATGAAATTCCACTTTGATGCCGCCGCTTCTATAACGTCATGCGTGTCGATTCCCATTGCATTGAAAATCTTTGCAAGCTCGTTCATAAACGCTATATTGACGTCTCGCTGACTGTTTTCGATGATTTTCGAAGCCTCGGCAACCTTTATCGACGGTGCTTTGTGCGTTCCGTTTATCAAAACGCTGTTATAAACCTCATCGACAAGGTCTGCAATCTCCGGAGTGGAGCCTGAGGTTACCTTTTTAATCTTTTCAACCGTGTGTTCTTTGTCTCCGGGATTGATTCTTTCGGGTGAATAGCCTGCAAAGAAGTCCTGATTGAACTTTAATCCGCTTACTTTTTCCACAACAGGCAAACATTCTTCTTCTGTAACGCCCGGATAAACCGTAGATTCGTAAACGACAACGTCTCCCTTTGAGATAACTTTTCCAATCGTTTCACTCGCTCCCCACAACGGGCGAAGGTCGGGACGATTGTTTTCATCGACAGGCGTAGGCACTGCAACAACATAGAAATTGCAGGTTTTGATGTCTTCCAAGTTCGATGTACAACGAAATCCATAAGTTTCAATAGCTTCTTGCAAGAGTTTATCATCTACTTCCAAAGTTGCATCGTGTCCTTTCATCAATTCCTCAACTCGAGACTTATTCATATCGAATCCGATTGTAGGATATTTTGTTGAAAAAAGGCGAGCCAATGGAAGCCCTACATAACCCAATCCGATAACAGCAATCTTTATATCTTTCATTATTTATATTGTATTTCTAAAATTTAATTCCCATTTTCTTTGCCTTTGATTTGTACGGTAATATCCTCAAAAGCCTTATGTTTTGTTTGAAAAGCAAAAGCAGAAAGTTCTTCGGCTGACGATAAACCAAGAAATGCTTCAGATAATTGTAAATCACTTTGCACTCAAACATCGATTTATAACTGCTTTTCCAAAGTTGCGGTTTGTAATAATAGACTGCGTATTTCTTAACCGAAGAAACCTTTTTGGTTGCATTTCCATCTGTCGGGTCAAGTCTGTAAAACGCCGTAACAAATTCCGTTTGTGCCATAACAAAGTTTTCATATAACTTTGCCCAACAGTCCAAATCTTCTCCTTTAATCAGCTTTTCGTTAAATCCTCCTATCTTTTCCAAGCATTCTTTTTTGACAAGTGCAGTTGAAGACCAAATAACATGTTTTCCGGACAACAACCTCTCGTAATAATCCTCAACAATAAAACAGTTCATCTTCTGTTCGATTGTCTCTAACTTGTCTATATAATTTTCATCTGAGGTAAACTTTTCATAATTCGAGCAAAGCACCTCTGCTTGTGGGAACTTCTCGTGCAGTTTTACCAATGTCTCCAAATGAAAGCTCGTCCAAATATCATCGGCATCAAGGAAGGCAATCCATTCATTTGCAGCTGCCGCAATACCTGCATTTCTTGTTGCAGAGACTCCTGAGTTTGGTTTTTCAATTATTCGTAAGCGTTTATCGGAGAACTCTTTCACAACTTCAAGACTATCATCTGTCGAAGCATCATCTACAACCAAGACTTCAAAATCAGTATATGACTGATTTAATACACTGCGTAATGTTTCTCTTATGCAGTTTTGCTTATTGTATAATGGTATTACAACAGATATTTTCATCGTCTAATTTTCCAAGTTTGAAGTTAGAAACTGCAAAGATAAGTTTTTAAGTTCGGAAAGTCGGCGTTTTGCATCAGCGAAATCAATATTTGTTGAAATATTTTCAAAATTCACCTCCTCAGAATCAAGAATCAATCTATCCTCTAAACCAAGCAAGGAAAGCAATGCAACAAAACGCGACATGCCTCTTTGTTTGTTCGCAACAACCACAAAAGGCTTTTCAAAGATTATTGAAAACACCATGCCGTGAAAAGAATCTGTCAAAACGAAATCAGAATCTGCAAAACCCTTTAACCATTGCTCCACCTTAGGATAAACACATGCCTCGCTGCATCTTCTTGTGTCTTTACCCAAAACAGCTTTCGGCATCACCGTAAAGGCTTTCAAGCCTCTTTTCTCTTCCAATTGTTTTATCATCTCTTGCTTTCGAAGATTCTTATCCAAGAAATAGACCATCAAATCACCTTCGGAAGGTTTCAGATCGGCTTTTGCAATCAATTCTTTATAATCCTCTGCTTCCATAAGCAGGGTTGGGTCAAGCACATTCAAAACTTCAAGCCCTAAATACTCCTTACACAAACCCACGGCATCGTTTTCTCTCACGCTTATGGCTTGAAACTCATCTGCAAGAGCCTTTATATTTTCTGTACGCTTTGAATCAAACTGCCAATTTCCCAATCCGAAAGAGGCGGCATAGGCAATGCGTTTTTTGTTGGTTGATTTCGCAAAATCACAAAAGTAAGACTCCACCCTGCCATAAGAATCCCGCCAAACCTGATCAGAACCGACAACGAAGGTATCAAAGCTCTCCATCATATCTCTTGAAGGCATGGTTTGCCCCTCAAAGAAATCCACCACCGCAATATTGTTTCTGACAAACTCTTTGGTGTTTACCGATATTCTTTCCCAATTTCGGCTATTTACATAATAAGGAAAAGGATCCACACTCTTGCGTCCGAGAAGATAATGTGCCACTATGCGTTTTGTTCTATCGATATTGTTTGCCCAAAAAGAAGGAAAACGCCTCGGAAAGCTATCCGTAACAACGTCATATCCCGTCTTGGCTATCGCCCTCTGCAAAGCCCAAGCCTGCAACAATGCTCCGTAATTATTCCACAAAGGTTGGGTTAGCACACATATCTTTTCACTTCTCATAATTCAAGCTTCCTTTCTTTATATTAGCGTTTTGCAATGTGCAAAGTAAGATAAATTTTCACAGTCCGCAAAATCTTTCAATCGTTTTTTGATTTCAATTTACTGAAACTTCGTTTTAATTTACTGAAACTTGATTTCAGAAAATTGTTTCTTGATTTCATTTTCTTAATTTCTCACTTAAGTATTTTGCTGTTTGAGTTGAGTTCTTTGCAACCAATTCTTCGGGCGTTCCCTCAAAGATTATCTCACCTCCGTTCTTACCTCCCTCCGGTCCAAGCTCGATTAACCAATCTGCTGTTTTGATTATGTCCATGTGATGCTCGATTATGACAACACTATGCCCAAGATCTACCAACTCTTCAAAGCAACGATTCAGTTTAACGATGTCATAGAAGTGTAAACCGGTAGATGGCTCATCGAAAATAAAGATTGTCTTTTTCTCATACTCACCTTTGGAAAGGAAATAGGCGAGTTTGATTCTCTGCGCTTCACCTCCGGAAAGCGAAGTCGAGCTTTGTCCCAATTGAAGATAATCTAAGCCGACTTTTTTCAAAGCTCCTAACTTTTGTATTATTCTTCGGCAAAGCGGATTGGCGTCATCAAAAAACAACAAGGCTTCTTCTATTGTCATTGTCAAGACATCGTAAATCGATTTCTCTTTATAGGTTATCTCCAAAGCCTCTTCCTTATATCGTTTGCCGTTACAATGTTCGCAAGGCAACTGTACGTCAGCCATAAACTGCATTGGAATTGTTACAACGCCCTCTCCTTTACATTCTTCGCATCTTCCTCCCTCCACATTAAAGGAAAAATAACCGGCTTTCAAACCTCGTTTCTTTGCAAGGGGCTGTTCGGCAAATAAAGCTCTGATATCGTCAAACGCTCCCAAGTATGTAACCGGGTTTGAGCGACTTGAACGTCCTATTGGTTGCTGATCTACCATTTCTATGGCTTCTACGCAACTCAAACTGCCACTTGGAGGCGAGCATTTAGGAGTTTCCTCCACCGCAATATCCAAATGAGAACACAAAGCATTGTATAAAGTCTTCTTAACCAAAGTTGTCTTTCCCGAACCCGAAACGCCGCAAATCACAGTCTTGACTTGCAATGGCAAAGTGAGGTTTACCGATTTCAAATTATTATCACAAGCCCCCTCAATCTTTATATACTCTTTCCATCTCCTGCGTTTATCGGGCAAAGGTATGCTTTTCTCTCCCCTGATGAAAGATGCAGTGAGTGAAGTTCCCTTCTCAATCATTTCTTTATACGGACCTGAAAACACTACTTCGCCTCCCAATCTTCCGGCATAAGGTCCTATGTCTATAATGTAGTCTGCGGCTTTAATGACTTCTTCATCGTGTTCGACGACCACAACTGTATTTCCTGCATCTCTTAGTTTCAGCAAAACGTTTATCAGTCTCTCCGTATCGCAAGAGTGTAAGCCGATTGTAGGTTCGTCCAATACATACATACTTCCAACAAGCGGACTTCCCAAAGACGTAGCCAAGGAAATCCTTTGACTCTCTCCACCTGACAAAGTGGAGCTTTGACGATTCAATGTCAAATATCCAAGTCCTACTTCGCAAAGATAAGACAATCGAACTTTGATTTCGGTCAGCAATCTTTCTGAAACAGTTTTTTCATATTCGGTTAGAGAAATCTCGTTGAAGAATTGCAACAAATCATCTACCGGCATAAGCATCAAATCCGTTATACTCTTGCCGTCAATCTTCACATAAGTTGCATCTTTTCTCAATCGCGTTCCCTTACAATCGGGACATAAAGTCCTGCCTGTGTATCTTGAAAGCATAACTCTGAACTGTATCTTGTAGCTTTCTGCTTTTAGCATATCGAAGAACGCATTTATACCTTGAATCTTACCGTTTCCGTTCCATAAAAAGTCTTTCTGTTCTTCGGTTAGTTGATTATATGGGCGGTGTATAGGGAATCTGTTATATGCTTTGGCTATAAACTCATCTTGAAACTTCTTCATGACAACTCCTTTCCAACAACTGACCGCTCCATCATAGACAGAAAGATCGGGACGCTTGATTACAAGTTCCTCAGCAATGCCTTCAACCATTCCGGAGCCGCTACAAGTTTTGCAAGCCCCGTAAGGATTGTTGAAAGAAAAGAAGTTCTCCGATGGTTTCACGAAAGTAATTCCGTCAGCTTCGAATCTGTTGGAATAATGCAAGAGTTCGCCATTTGACAACTGCACATCGCAGAATCCATCCGATTCATTGAAAGCCGTATGCACCGAATCGGACAAACGCATCACCAATTCCTCATCTCGTTCAGTCAAACTCACCCTATCAACCACCAAACTCAACAACTCTTTTTTTGCAGGAGGCTTACTCATAAGGTCTTCCATCAAACGAATTTCCCCTTTGAGCATTACTCTAATGTAACCCGACTGCATCAAAACCTCGAACTTATCTTTCCATGTCTCCTTTTCCCTCAACTGTAACGGACTTAGGATTATCACTTTCTCGCCTTGCTCCAAGCAAAGCAAACTATCTACCACGTTCTGCACGCTGTGTCGCTTTACTTCTTTACCGGAAACAGGTGAAAAAGTACGTCCGATTTTTGCAAACAAAACCTTGATGTATTCATATATCTCTGTAGTTGTGCCGACTGTAGAACGAGGATTGCGATTTGCCGTTCTCTGCTCAACAGCTATTGCAGGAGCAATGCCACTTATGTCATCAACTTCGGGTTTGTTCATTCTGCCGAGAAATTGTCTCGCATAAGATGACAAACTCTCCACATAACGCCTCTGTCCCTCTGCAAAAAGAGTATCAAACGCCAAAGAGGTCTTACCACTACCCGAAACGCCGGTAACCACCACAAGTTTATTTGCAGGGATTTCAACATCTACATTCTTCAAATTATTAACCCTTGCACCCTTTATCTTGATTGGTTGCAGACTTTGCTCTTTTGACTTATTCATTTCTTGATTTCATTATCATTCAACCACCTCCGACACTTTGCAATACTACATTGTGACATCTTGTTGTAACGCAAAGATACAAAAAAATATTACTCTGAAGTAATGTAAAAAAAAGAAAACGGCATAGCATCCCTGCTCTGCCGTTCCC
>JAGBSA010000020.1 GCA_017632095.1 Bacteroidales bacterium
ACAGAAAGGAATTGATGTCTTTCCTTACCTCAATAATAGGTTACTTGACCATTGTTGTGTTTTTAGTGGTTAATGGTTTGTTTTTATGGGTGATAAATGGGGAAAGTAATGTGTTGGATTACGGAGTTGCAGGTTTGGATGGGTTGTTTGTATTAGCTCCTTGGGTATTTCTTTTCCTAATTCCTGCAATAACGATGAAGATGTTTGCAGAGGAAAAAAAGAATGGAACAATTGCTTTGCTACTTACAAAACCTTTGAGTGATTTTTCAATAATAATGGCAAAATTTCTTGCAGGTATCACATTGGTTGTTATATCTGTATTGCCAACTCTTGTGTACATTTGTGCCGTTTATCAATTAGGACTGCCAAAAGGTAATTTGGACTTAGGTGGAATAATGGGCTCGTATATCGGATTGGTGTTTTTAGGAGCGATATTCGTGTCTATAGGTGTTTTTTCTTCCTCTGTAACCAATAATCAGATAGTTGCTTTTATTGCAGCGGTGTTTCTTTCGGCCTTTATGTATATAGGCTTTGAGTATATGGCACGTCTGCCTCTTATTTCGGAGGTTGATTTGTTTGTTAAGTCATTAGGTATTAACCACCATTACACTTCTATCAGTAGAGGGGTGATTGATACTAGAGATGTGATATATTATCTGAGTGTGGTAGGCCTCTTTTTGTTGCTAACAAAGTTAAGCTTGGAGAGTAGGAACTGGCAGAAATAGGAATTAAGAAATGGAAATGAAAAAGCGAATAATCAGTTTTTTTAAGAAAGTTTTCAAGCCAACAAGTGTGAAAGCTGATGTGAAACGTTCTCATATTTTACAGTTGGTTTTAGGTTTGATAACTATAATATTTGTAAATGTTGTAGGGTATTATTTCTTTGCACGTTTGGATTTAACAGAAGAGAAACGGTATAGTCTTTCCGATTCAACAAAGTCAATGTTGAAGCAGATAGATGAAGTGGTCTTTATACGCTGTTACCTTAATGGAGATATGCCTGCAAGTTATAAGACTTTGAAGAATGAAACTAAGGAAATGTTAGACCAATTCAGAGCTTATAATTCAAATATAGAGTATGAATTTATTGATCCGAATAATTTTGAAAACCACAAGGAAAGAGATGAATTTTATGGTAGATTATTTGAAAAAGGATTCAGCCCAATAAATACAAGAACTACTAAATCTAATACTCAAGTTCAACAATATATTTTCCCATATATAGAGATTGTACACAAGGGAAGAACTTCGATTGTTCCATTGTTGAGTTCTAAAAAGGGAATTGCAGGAGATGGAATCATAGCAGGTTCTATAGAAAACTTAGAATACAATCTTTATTCTTCAATTCGATCAATTGTAGCTGCAAAAAAAGATAAGGTTGTTTTCCTTTATGGTCATGGAGAGCTACCTGTTGAAAATATTTACGACTTTGTGTCTTCTCTTAGTGAGTATTATGATGTTGATTCAATAACAATAAATGAGAAATTGAACTCTTTGACAGATAGAGTTTACGATACTACAACCGCGAATGCAGTAGGTTTTGCTAATAAGTACAAATGTATGATTGTTGCAAAGCCTACGTCTGTTTTTTCGTATAAAGACTTATACATAATTGACCAATTTATTATGCATGGCGGAAGAGTGTTGTGGTTGTTGGACGCATTGAATGTGTCAATGGATAGTTTACAAACACAACCATCAACTTTAGCAATATCTAATTTTACGGGTGTCGATGATATTTTATTCCGTTACGGAGCTAAAGTTAACACTAATTTGGTGATGGATTTGCAATGCGCCAAAGTTCCTATTGTAACAGGACAATATCAGGATAATGTACCACAGATGACTTATTATCCTTGGAATTTCTTTCCAGAAATCCATCCAAATTCTAATCATGTTGTATCTGATAAAATTAGTCCTGTGAAAATGGAATTTGTTTCTACAATTGATACAACAGCTTCCCAAGCAACGAAAACAGTGTTGTTATCTTCTTCTGCTGGAACAAGAATTATGAATGCTCCGGTTAATGTATCTCTTACAATGTTGAAGCAAAAACAAAGTGCGAATTTGTTTAATTCAGGAGCAAAACCTGTTGCAATGCTTTTAGAAGGTGAATTCGTTTCTGCTTTCAAAAACAGACTGACTGCAACTATGGAGGAAAGTGCTCAAATAGCCTACAAAGATTATTCAGATTCTACTTCAATGATAGTTGTTGCCGATGGAGATATTTGTAGAAATGATTTTATAAATGGACAATTGCTACCATTAGGATATGATAAGTACACAAGACAAATGTATGGTAATAAAGAGTTCTTGGTAAATTGTGTTAATTATCTTTGCGGTGATGAAGATTTAATCCCATTACGTTCGAGAGAAGTAATAATGAGAAAACTTGATACTGCAAAAATAGAACGTGAACGTACATTCTGGCAAGTCATAAACGTTGCTTTACCGGTTGTGATTGTGATATTGTCGGGAGTTATTTTGATTTTGATGAGAAAGAGAATCTATTGCAAAAAGAATACTACTGTAAAACACTAATATATATAAGAAATGAAACTGAATAGAAAACAAAGAAATTATGTAATATCTGCTTTGGCAGTGGTGATGCTTGTGGTTGTTGCAGTTGTTTTGTTAATGCAAGATGATACTACGATAGAACAGAATTACAATATAAAAGATATAAACTCTATCACCAAGATTATAATAGATGATAAGGACGAACGAACTTTGTCATTGGAAAAGAAAACAGATAGTAGTTGGGTTGTCAATGGACGTGATGCCAATATTAAAATGATAGAAAGCTTACTTTCAACTTTCAAAGATATGAGAGTGCGTGAGCCTATCGCAAAAGCTGCAAGAAATAACATCGTTAAGCAATTGGCTGCTAGCGGTAAGAAAGTTCAAGTTTGGCAAAAATAGTATTTAATTGACTTTTGGGGAATCAAATTATTCGAAAGAGAGAAGGTAAGTAAGACATATTTTGTTGGATCCGAAACACAAGACAACATGGGTACATATATGATGCTTAAAGGAGAAGAAGAGCCTTGTGTTGTTTATATTCCAAGTTTCAAAGGTTACTTATCAACTCGCTTTTCAGCAGTAGAAGATATTTGGAGATCGCATGCTGTGTTCAAATATAATAGAGATGATATTGCATATCTTAAAGTTGAGATTCCAAATCAGCCTTCTGAAAGTTTCGAACTTGTAAAGAATGGAAGCGGATTTGATTTTAATATGCTAGAATCAAAAACTAAATTAGCAAAATTTGATACTGTTAAAGTAGTTGCTTTGTTGTCTAGTTTGTTTGAGTTGAATTACGAAAGCGTTGCAAAGAATATTCCTCAAATAGAAAAAGATACAGTGTTCTCTCAAGCACCTGCATTTGTCTTTACGGTGAAAAATACAAAGGGAGAGCAAAATCAGTTGAAAACATATTCGAAGTTGTATGATCCTTCGAGCATAGCTGAAAATGAAAGAGACTTTTATAATATTTTTGATGTGAATCGTTGCTATTGCTTGCATAGAGGAAAAAAGGATAATTTGATTTTTCAATTCTTTGTTTTAGACCATTTATTGAAACCAGCAAGTTATTATTTCAAAAATTAAGTAATAT
Source organism: Bacteroidales bacterium (assembly GCA_017632095.1). Classification (GTDB taxonomy): domain Bacteria; phylum Bacteroidota; class Bacteroidia; order Bacteroidales; family P3; genus Onthomorpha. The sequence goes on from JAGBSA010000020.1 coordinate 3,617, forward strand.
TACCATATAGTAAGAAACGAAAATAAAAATATAAAAGAATATGAAGTTTATAATTCATGGAGGAGCATTGTCTCGCAGTTTGCATTCAATATCATCAGTTGTGCCTTCGGGTAGAACAATGCCGATATTATTGAATTTTTTGTTGGAAGTTGAGAATGACCAATTGAAATTGACAGCATCAGATTTGGAAACAACTATATCAGTGAAATTGATTCCTGGTATGTTGGAACAAGATGATGTGAATAAGATTGCAATACCGGCTAAAATGTTCTTGGAAGTTGTGAACAGCTTGTCAGGACAACAAATAACAGTAGAGGTAAAACAAGATTACTCTGTTGAAATTACAGCAGGAACAGGTAGGTATAAATTAGTTGGAGAGGATCCGACGAATTATCCAACTGCAATAGAATTGTCTAATCCAGCTTTGACAACATTACCTTCAAGCGTTTTGGTTAAAGCAATAGGAAAGACTTTGTTTGCAACAGGTACAGGTGAAATGAGACCTCAGATGACAGGAGTTTTATGTGAACAAACTCAAAACGAAACAATATTTGTTGCAACCGACGCTCACAAATTAGTAAAATACACAAGGACTGATTGTAAGAACGATGAACAAAGAAGCTTTATACTTCCTAAAACCCCATTGAGCCTTTTGAACAAATTGCTTTCTTCTCACAAGGAAGAGATAATGGTAACAATGGCGAACAATCAAGAAAATGTGAAGTTTGAATTTGAAAACTACACAATGGTTAGCCGTTTGATAGAAGGCAAGTATCCTAATTACAATATGGCAATACCAGAAAATAATCCTAATAAGTTGATTATCGACAGAGGATTGTTGTTTGAATCAGTTAAGAGAGTTGCTTTGTTTGCTAATCAAGTAAATAATCAAGTTGTTTTCAGATTAAAGGATAACGAATTGTTGATTTCTGCTGAGGATACCGATATGGCAACTCTGGCTAAGGAGAAATTGAACTGTAACTACAATGGTGATGATTTGGAAATAGGATTCAACGCTAATTTCTTGATGGAAATGTTGAATAACATCGACACAGAATTGTTGTTGATGGAAATGTCAACACCGGATAGAGCTGGAATAATATTCCCATACAAGGAACAAGAAGATCCAATTGAGAATATATTGATGTTAGTTATGCCAGTTATGTTGGTAAAGTAAATAAATAAAAAAATAAAAACAGTTAAAACAAATGAAAAGAGTAATTTACGTATTAGCAGCAGTGTTGTTGTTGTCATCAACAGCAACTTTTGCTCAAAAGAAAAACAAAAAGGCAAAAGAAGAGCCAAAAGGTTATGTCTTTACAGCAGTTAAAGACAACCCTGCAACAAGTGTTAAGGATCAAAATCGTTCAGGTACATGTTGGTCATACTCTGCATTGAGTTTCATAGAATCAGAAGTAATCAAAGCAGGTAAAGGAGAAGTGGACTTATCGGAAATGTGGATAGTACGTAACGCTTATATGGAAAAAGCAGAACGTTACATAAGATTCCACGGCGCTGCTACATTCGCTGAAGGTGGTGCTTTCCAAGACATTCCTTACATTATAAAGAAATATGGTATCGTACCAGAAGAAGTATATAGAGGATTGAACTATGGAACAGAACTTCCTGACTTCACAGGTTTGACTCCAGCATTGGAAGGTTTCGTAAAGGCACTTGCTAATGGAAAAGTATTAACTCCAAATTGGAAAGATGCTTTGAATGCTTTGTTGGATTCATACTTTGGACCAATGCCAGAGAAATTCACTTACAAAGGTGTTGAATATACTCCAATGTCTTATGCAGCTAGCTTAGGATTGGATTATAATGATTACATAGAAATAGGTTCTTTCACACACCACCCATTCTATGAAACCTTTATGTTGGAAGTTCCAGACAACTGGTTACACGCACACATATACAATGTAACACTTGACGAAATGATAGCTATCATGGATAAAGCTTTGGAAGATGGTTATACAATCGGATGGGGTTCTGACGTAAGCGAAAAAGGATTCTCTTGGAAAAACGGAGTTGCAATCGTGCCTGATGCTGATAAGAAAGACTTAAGCGGAACTGAAAAAGAAAAATGGGAAAAACTAACTGCAGCAGAAAAAGCCGCAGCTGCTTATGCTTTCGATGGAACAGCAAAAGAAAAAGTTATCACACAAGAAATGAGACAAGAAGGATTCGATAACTTCTCTACAACTGATGACCACGGAATGCACATAGTAGGATTGTTCAAAGACGCAAACGGAAACAAATTCTACAAAGTTAAAAATTCAGGGGGTGCAGATAGCGGAAAATACAATGGATATTTCTATGCTTCAGAAGCATTTGTTCGTTACAAAACAATCGATATCCAAATCAACAAGAACGCTTTGTCTGCTGAAATGAAACAAAAATTGAACATCAAGTAATAAACCCTAAGGTTTGAAAAGACAAAAGCCCGAATGCCTTGTGCGTTTGGGCTTTTTCTTTATTATCTTTTTAAGAATAGATTTTCGGCATAAGAACTCTTTGTTTTACTCAGATGAAACTTTGTTTTAATTTTCTGAATCTTTGTTTTGTTAATAGTAAAACGAAGATTTATTTTTAAGAGAGAGTATTCTATGTCTTGGAAGTGCTTTGTTGCTGAGGGAGATTTGAAAAAATGACTTACGATTTGCAAAATGCTGAGTTTTTTTGTATCTTTGCACGTTTGACGTATATAAAGTAAAATCTATAGATATGAAACTTTCACAATTCAAGTACAATTTACCAACTGAACTTATCGCACAACATCCAGCTAAACAAAGAGATGAATCTCGTTTGTTGGTTGTTCATAGAGATAGTGGAGAGTTGGAAGAGAGAATTTTCAAAGATGTTTTGGATTATTTCGATGAAGGGGATTTGTTCGTTTTTAATGACACAAAGGTATTTCCTGCTCGATTGTATGGAACAAAGGAAAAGACAAATGCCAAAATAGAAGTGTTTTTGTTGAGAGAAATTAACGAAAATACAAGACTATGGGACGTTTTGGTAGATCCTGCGAGAAAGATTCGTATAGGTAATAAGTTGTATTTTGGAGAAAATGATGAGTTAGTTGCTGAAATTATAGACAATACTACATCAAGAGGTAGAACACTTAGATTTTTGTTTGATGGTACTAATGATGAATTTCATGCTCTGTTGAAGAAGATGGGACACACTCCTCTTCCTGATGACTTGCTTAGAATGAGGGATTTGGTGCCAGAAGATGAATATCGTTACCAAACTATTTACGCTAAGAATGAAGGAGCGGTAGTTGCTCCAACAGCTGGTTTCCATTTCTCACGTGAGGTGATAAAGAAGATGGAAATAAAGGGTATTGATACTGCCTTTATTACATTGCATAGTGGCTTGGGTAATTTTCGTGCTATAGAGGTTGAGGATTTGACTAAGCATAAGATGGATTCAGAGCAGATGATTATTAATGAAGAAAATGCACGTTTGATAAACAATGCAAAGGCTGCTCGTAAGAAGGTTTGTACAATTGGAACATCCTCTATGAAGGCTGTTGAGACTGCTGCAATTATTGATAACAGAGTGAAGGTATTTAATGGTTGGACTAATAAGTTCTTGTTTCCTCCATATGATTTTGCTATAGCAGATGCTATGATTACTAATTTCCACCCGCCATTGAGCTCTATGCTTATGCAGGTTGCTGCTTTTGGTGGTTATGATTTAGTGATGAAGGCTTATAAGTATGCAGTTGAAAAGAAATATAAGTTCTTCACTTATGGAGATGCAATGCTCATCTTGTAATACGATTAAGAAATTTGTTATAATTGTAGCAGGGGGTAGCGGAAGAAGGATGGGGGCTGCTCTTGAGAAACAATTCTTACCTTTGGGCAAGAGTGTAGTTCTTATAGAGTGCCTAAAAATGGTTCATTCTTCGGTGCCTGAGGCTAATATTATAATCGTATTGCCTGAAGAGAGATTTGAATTTTGGCAATCTTTGTGTCAGAAATATGAATGCAAGATAGAACATACTCTTGTTAAGGGTGGCAGTGAGAGATTCTATTCTGTGAAAGCTGCAGTGGATTCTATAGAAACTAAAGCGGATAGAGCGCTTGTTGCAGTGCATGATGGCGTTCGTCCATTTGCAACTAAAAAGATTTTTGAAGACTGTTTCAATGCTGCTGAAAAAACAGGAGCAGCGATTGCTTGCGTAGATTGTACAGATTCTTTGAGATATGATAACAAGGCATTAGAAAGAGAAAAAGTTAAATTAGTTCAAACCCCTCAGTGTTTTGACTTGTTACTATTGAAGAAAGCTTATGGCAAAGAGTATGAAAAGCGATTCACAGATGACGCAAGTCTTGTAGAGTCCGTTTTGAAAGAAGGTGAGTCTCTTTCTATTGTTGATGGTAGTAGAGAAAATATTAAATTGACACAACCGATTGATTTTATAATTGCAGAAAAA
>JAGBSA010000215.1 GCA_017632095.1 Bacteroidales bacterium
CTGCTCTTTAATCCAATCTTCACCCTTGCGAATGAATTTATAAACTTTATTCGCTGTTGCTATAATTACACCTAAGGCAGTAAGCAAGGATGCAATAAGAATTATTCTATTTGTTAAATCCATTGGTATCACCTGCCTTACTCTTCTGTTTCCTGAAGAGCCTGAGCCTCTTCGTCAGTAATTTCGTGCCAATTGTCAGCACTATCGTTTTTACCAAGATAAACAACTTTACCGAATGTTTCACCATTGGTAAGTGTCATATTTTCTTCTGCTTTTAAAATGGTTGCATTCTCAATAATCATTGTACTAAAGTCCACCCCTTACCTTGTATAGTTGCTTTCTGTTCGTCTGTTAAAATGATGTTTTTGTGTAAAGTCAAGGTCTGTGCTGTTTCAACTGTTGCAAGTCCGTTAATTATACTTTGCACGCTATCTGTGGTAAGTTTGTCACTATTAACTAAAGATGTTGAAATAGATAGTGTGTTAGGCTCAAATCTTACCTCTTCTAATGCATTACCCCACATCCAATTGACATTTGTGGTAGAAGAGAAATTTAAAACACCGACTATTCTTTTAACTGTACTATTAGCAAAAGCACTTTCCCAACTTATAATATTTTTAGTTGAAAAGTTTAAAACTATTTCTTCTATTTTTTTTGCTTGATTAAATGTGGCTATCATATATTGACACTCGTCAGGCATATTCAATATTACTTTTTTTACACCATTGTTATAAGTAAACATCTGCCCCATACAATATTGATTATTGCTAACATTTATATTTGGTGCATTAACAGTTAGTTCTTCAACTATTGGTATAGGCTCTGTGTTCCAATAAGAAAATGCCTGAAATAAATCAGTAGCGTAAAGTAGATTAACTGTTGCTTTATTTGGAAAACTTTTAATAGACTTGAATAATGCTCTTGCTGTCGGAACACACTCAAACGCTTTAATGTCATTTGCTTTCTCAATCAACTGTTCAACTTTTTCAGTTACATTTCCCTCTGCACTGTCAAGCACTCCGCTATTGTCGATGAGGTTTTCAATTTCTTCTGTGCCACTATAAACAGGTGGCATCATCCCACTACCACCCTCGGTATATCCGACATCCGATATATCTGCGATACCTCGCATTATTTCGTAGGTGGTTGCATCTGCACTTATCTCGACATCTTTATCAGTTAAATTCTGCCTACCAAGCGTATTGGCATTTTCTATCCGTCTTTTTATCGCTCTTAAACCTGCCATTATTCTGCACCCCCTATAAGTGCAGATATTTCATCAAGTATAGCGTTTGATGTTGGCATAAGATATAACCTCTCACACACCGATTCATTTTCTACAAGAAGGTTGCAAATGCCTTCTGCCCAATGTTCTGCAAGGTGTAAGTTACCAACTATGCCGAAATGGATTGTATCACCATTAAAGCTACCAACAGGTTTGAATGGATGATACAAATCGTTTGTATTGCTAAATAGCGCACCATCGTTGTTGTCAATAACACCAACTATGTTTTTTGAATATTTTTCTAACGTTGCAATAGTCGCGATTGTATCGTTAGTTTCTGTTACCGATGCCCTATTCTCACCACCTGTAACATACACGTTACCTAAGAAAATAAGAATATTTGGATTATCTGCAATCATTTTGTCAATGATTTTGTAATAACAATCGGTGTTTGTTCCTGTAGACGAGTTTTCTGTCAAACCACCATTTGTACCTAACCATACAATTACACTATCGTAATCTGCATAATTGATAGTGTTGGCATATTTCTCGAACCATCCCATTGTGGTAATACCTGATTCTGCCACAACGGTTGGTGATACATGAGCAATACGAGAGAAGAAATACGGATAGTTTCTTTCTGTGACTGTCCATTTCGTGCCATTGTGGTAATAACCTGCTGTTAAACTGTCACCGATAAACAACACATTATCCAAATAATTAATAAGGTTGTTCTTATTCTTGAAGACGTTTACACTTAATTTCTGCTCATTTACTGTATTGGTTGCAGTTTCTCTTGCTAACTTTTCCACCTTCCCAATATCACATATAGGTAATTTTTTAATAGTGTGTGGACGACTTCCTATGAATGAATATGCAAGTTTCGTTACACCTTCTGGAATTTCCACTATTGCACTCTGTTCAACAGGATTCGATTCAATACCACCAACGTTTTGATTGGGAAACCAAGAATGTTTTCCATTATTATTGAAAAGCGTATATAAACAAATTACAGTCAGCGTGTATCCATGTACATAATACCTTTCGCCCTCTTTAACTTCTCTTTCGTATGTTTTAAAACCATATAATGTTGTTGCATTAAACCCCGAATAGTCTTGAGTATAACAACCATCTTTCAACATATCGTCTGTTAAAGGGATGTCCTGACAGCTTGTTTCTCTTGCAGCTTCACCTGATTTAAACTCTGCTTGTCTGTTGGCTTCGTTTGTATCAAATGTAGTCTTTCTTTCAGCCTCATTTTCTTCAAAAGTAGCCTGACGTGCCTCTTCTGCCTTTGCTCTGTTCTCTTCGGCAGTAAGATAATTCGATACACTTTCTTTAAAAGCCTCATACGGAATTTCGGTATACTTAACTTCCTCATTGCTATCAATAACACGAGAGTCAACTAACACAGTAAAACGAGTAGATGCAACGCTTGTAACCTCACTATTTACCGAATGAGTTATTTTAACTTCGCAATCGGCAACACCTTCTGCAGCAACAAGGCTTGTAAGTCCATCGGTAGACACTACCTTTGACAAATCGCATATAATCTTGTTTTCTATAACAGCACAATACCCGAAAAATGTTGCACCATTCTTCTTTGCTTCAACACAAGCAATAGTTCCCTCTTCCAACACATAAGGCTCTGCACCTTTGGTCAGAGAAAAGCAAACGCTCCTATTCCTATCTCCCTTTTTTATAGGTAAGGTAATAGGTGATTGGCTTTCATTTATGTCAAGAGTTATTTCGTAGGTATATCCTTTCATACTATTCCCCCTTTGTTTTTTCAAATATTAACATAAAAAAGAGGAGGTAATGGAACCCCCCCCCGTAGTATGTTATTTAGTTGTCTTTACTGCTCTTAATCCAATTGGAACAGGTATCAGCCGTACTGTCATATAAGCCAAGAGAAGCAAGCAATTTCCGTATACGATACATTTCGTTTGTATCACCTTTTTTGTATGCCTCAAGATAGAGAGGTTTCCAATATGATGTTACGGAAGATTTGAGCGCAGATTTTGCCTCTTTTTCGGTTTTCCCGGATTCAACCTTTTCAGAAATGAGCTTCTGCATTGTTTCCTTTGCCTTGTCGGTTTTACC
>JAGBSA010000216.1 GCA_017632095.1 Bacteroidales bacterium
AGATGAAAGTGGAAAAACTGCTCTTTGCACAATCGTTAGAACGTAATACAATAGAGGCATATAAAGAATACTTGGAACAATATCCCGATGGAGCATACAGCAAGTTAGCAAAACAAAGGTTAGACGAAGTATTATATCTCAGAGTCTCGCAATCGGGAAAAATAAGTGATTTATCACAATTCTTGTATGAGTATAAAAATCACCCAGATTGGAATTCGGTGTTTAGGCAGTTGAGAAGAGTTACCTTGTCGCAACTTTCCATACTTGGAATGAAAACTTTGAATGATTTAGAAGAAAATGCAGAACTTTTAGATAGGTTTACAAGAGCCTATGTTGTAGATACAAGGAAATCAACCATAGATACACTTTTGACATATTTCCCTTCCATGGCAAGCAATTCAAGTGTTCAAAAAGCACAACAGCAAAACAAGAAAATAGAACAGCTTTTGGCAAAAGCGAATCTTGAAAATAGTGACTTAAAATCAAATAAAACGCTATTCACTCTTGAAGGTAATAGTCAGTCTTTTGCATTGGTGGAAAAATATCTTCGTCAGCATGCAAACACAAAAGGATTCCAAAAGCAGATTTATTCTCCGCTTACTCTGAATCTTCAACAATCGAAACTACTGCCTCTTTACATAGAATTAAGAGAGTATCCCGAAGTAAGAGAACCTATTGTCGTAGATCAAGAACTTATATCTATGCACTCGGTAGACGGATTCGCTTATGAAACATCTTTGTCTAATGAGGATATATATGGATTGGTGTATAATACAACGGCAAGTTTAGATACGATTTTGCTGCCCAAACCAGTCAATACAAGATATGTAGAAACTGCACCTATGTTGTCATTAGACAAAAAGATACTTTATTTTTCATCAGATGCAGGAGTAAATCATGGAGGCTTGGATATATATGCTTCTCATAGGGAAGACATAAATCGTTGGGACAATTGGAGTGAGCCGATTCTTTTAAGTGAAGAGATAAACAGCCCTTATGACGATGTGGTATTAGAGGTTGGAGAAAAAGAATTAGTGGTAGGTAATAATAAATCCTCAGACAAAAAAGTCTGTATTTTCGATCAAGAATTGGAATTCATAGATGGCTATTTGTTAAATCAAAGTGGAAGATTCTTAAAAGGAGAGATACTAATCTTAGATTCGCTTACATTAGATACACTCTTTATTACACATAGCAATAACAAAGGATACTTCGCCTATATTAAGCCCGAGCAACCTTATTGTTTGCATACGCAGATGAATAATCACATAAACTTCTTTTCAAATGATAATTCGCAGGTTATAGTTCATAGTATAGAGGATTTGATTTCAACAAAGAAGTTGTTTATTGCTGAAAGCCCATTTAGTGATAAAAAACGCGAACAACTAACTCTAAAAGGTAAACGGGAAATTGAGTACTTTGCCGCAAGCATTAAAAATATTAACTATACCGTTACAATATCTGTACATGTGCATACAGAATCCAAATCGGAGAAAGCTGAGAAAGTTTCAATAGCTCAGGCAGATATAATCGCAAATCTGTTGATTAAAAGTGGTATCCCGAAAGATAAAATCATCATAGTCGGATATGGAGATAAAAGCCCTTTGATTGGTTGGGAGGGAAAAGACAGAATAGAAATCGGATTTTTGAATAATTGATAAAAAAAGCAGGTAAAACACCTGCTTTTTTTTTTATTTGCTCACCCGTATATAATTAAGAATTTCATCATTTTAAGTCTTGTAGAAATACTTCTTGATTTTAATTTTCTAAAACAAAGAAAGAAAAAATTAAATCTTTGTTTTAGAAAATTGAAACCAAGTTTCATTAAAGCCGAATCAATAATTGGTTATATCAAATAATCTTTCTATCTTTGCACATTGAAAATATTATGGAAAGACAGAATACAATAAATAATCCGATTGAGCTATCTGGCAGAGGCCTTCATACAGGTAAAATGGTGGTTGCAAGATTGGTGCCTGCAGAAGCAAACAATGGTATAGTTTTCAAAAGAATAGACTTGGAAAATATGCCGATTATTAAGGCCGATGCTACATTGGTTAAAGATACTTCAAGAGGTACGGCATTGGAAAAAGATGGCGTCAGAGTATGTACAGTAGAGCATTTGATGGCTGCTTTATATGCTTTGATGATAGACAATGTTGTAGTTGAATTGGACGGAGAGGAAGTGCCTATTTTAGATGGTAGTTCACGTTTATGGGTAGAGGCGATAGAGAAAAGTGGAATCAAAACCTTAGATGCTCCTCGTAAGTATTATACATTAAGAGAGACTGTTGTATATTCTGAACCTGAAAAAGGTATTGAACTATTAGCTATGCCGTATGATGGATTCAGAGTTGATATAGCAATAGATTTTGCAACTAAAGCGATAGGTGCACAATTGGCTGAATTGAAATCGTTTGACGAATTCAAAACGGATTTTGCTCCTTGTCGCACATTTGTTCTGCTAAGTGAGATAGAGCAACTGTTGAATGCTAATTTGATTAAAGGCGGAGACTTAGACAATGCGTGGATTTTTGTGGATAAAGTCTTGGAAGAAAAACAAATTAACCATATTGCAGAAGTCTTTGGCAAAGATCCTACTCAGATTAAAGTAGAACAAGGTGTGTTGAACACCATAAAGCCACATTTCGATAATGAACCTGCACGTCATAAGTTGCTTGACTTTATTGGCGATATTGCACTTGCAGGAAAATATATTAAAGCCCGATTTATAATCAAGAAACCGGGACATAGAGTAAATAATTGTTTATCACGAAAAATTAAAACTATTATGGAGGATACAAATAAAGCACCTTACTATGATCCAAACAAAGAACCTGTGTTTGATATAAAGGCTATAAAGAATTTATTGCCTCACAGATTCCCAATGTTACTTGTTGATAAAGTTATCGAAATAGGAGAAGACTATGTTGTTGGTTTGAAGAATGTAACAGGAAATGAAGATTTCTTCAACGGACACTTCCCTGAAGAACCTGTAATGCCGGGAGTATTGGTTGTAGAGGCTTTGGGACAAACAGGAGGGATTCTTGTATTGAAGGATATAGAAGATCCGGAAAACTACAGTACCTATTTCATGAAGTTTGATGAAGTTAAATTCCGCAATAAAGTAGTTCCGGGAGACACATTGTTGTTAAAACTCCAATTGTCAGAGCCTGTGCGTCGTGGAATCGTTAAGATGAAAGGTACAGCTTACGTTGGCGATAAGGTAGTTGTTGAAGCCTCTATGATGGCTCAAGTTGCTAAAACAAAAAAATAAGATGCTATGAACGAGCAACTTTCATTCATTCACCCTGATGCCAAGATTGGTAAGAATGTAAAGATTGAACCATTCGCTGTTATCTATGAAGACGTTGTCATAGAAGATGATTGTTGGATAGGACCTCATGTTACAATTTTCCCAGGTGCAAGAATAGGAAAAGGTTGTAAGATTTTCCCAGGTGCAAGTATTTCTGCTGTTCCTCAAGATTTGAAATATGCAGGAGAGTACACTACTTGCGAAATCGGATGTAATAATGTAATCCGAGAATATGTAACAATAAATAAGGGAACTGCTGCAAATGGTAAGACCGTTATTGGAGATAATAATCTGATTATGGCATATGCTCATGTGGCTCATGATTGTGTTCTTGGAAGTAATTGTATTCTTGCAAATTCTGCAACATTGGCAGGACATATCACAGTAGATGATTTTGCGATAATAGGAGGGCAGTCGGCTATTCATCAATTTACAAGAATTGGAAAGCATGTTATTTTGATGGGAGGCTCACTTGTGGATAAGGATATTCCGCCTTATGTTAAGGGAGGTAAGTTCCCTGTGTCTTATTGTGGAGTTAATTCTGTCGGATTGAGCAGACGTGGATATTCTCAAGAGACTATAAATAATATTCAAAGCCTTTATAGAATTGTTTTCCAAAAAGGATTGACTTATACTAATGCTTTGGAGGAATTGAAGCAAGAACCGCAATCTGTAGAGAGAGATGAGATAATTGCTTTCATGGAATCGGCAGATAGAGGTTTGATGAAAGGTTTTACATCTGTTAGAAGATAAGATATCTATTTGTTAAAATATAAATAAAGGAATAAAGGGTGAGATATGGACTTTGTGTTTTTATCTTACCCTTTGTTTGTGCCGATTGATTATTGTAAAGGATTAAGATTATGATAACTTGTGATGATGCAGTGATTGAAAAAATGGTTTTGCATAAAGTTGGGAACAAGGTGAATAATGAACCATTGAAACTTTCAAAATCGGAATTTGTCCTTCATGGAGAAATAAGCAATATTTTGTTGAAGTATTTTACGGGTAGTTTTCGCTCGCCTTTGACTTATCGTTTGGCAGGAGAAGATGGAGTTTCTGGAAATAAAATAGGTCGACTGGTTAAAGAAATTTTTGCAGATAAGGGTGAGTTATATTCAAAGAGTGTTGAGATTGCAAAGTTGCTTTATGATGTTTCCGAACATCCAAATATAAAATCGGGCGAACTTTATATTGTTCTTTTGAGTCGTTGTTTTGTTGAAGGAGAAACAGTTGATGCAATTGGTATATTCAAATCGGAAAACAAAGAAACCTATTTGAAAGTCTTTCCTCAAGGCGATGGTTTTGATATAGAAAGCGATAGTGGAATTAATATCAACAAACTCGATAAGGGCTGTATTATATATAATAAGGAAGCAGAGGAAGGATATATTGCTCAGGTAGTTGATGTTGCTAATCGTGGAACTGAAGCTGCTTTTTGGGTGGATAACTTCCTTGCATTGCAACAAAGACAAGATTCTTATTTCAATACACAGCATACAATCGATATGTGTAGAGGTTTTGTTTCTGAATATCTGCCAACAGAATATGAAATGAATAAAGCGGATCAAGCAGAGTTTTTGTCGAAAACAGCAGACTTCTTTCGGGAATATAATCAATTTGATATGGATCGCTTTGGTGATGAAGTGATGGAAAGTGATGAGTTGAAACAATCGTTTAAGGATTATAAGGAGCAGTATGAAAGAGATTTTGATGTTGATTTGGCTGATAACTTTACATTAAACGAAGCAGCGTTTCGAAAAGGTCAGAGGTATTTTCGTTCAGTTATGAAATTGGATAAAAATTTCACTGTCTATATACACGGAGCTAGGAATAGGGTTGAGCAGGGAGAAGATGAGGAAACTGGGTTGAAATATTATAAGTTCTTGTACGAACATGAGAATTAGAGTGAAAGAAGAATATTTTTTTTGAATATTGCTTATGCTGATTTGCGAAAAAAATACTATCTTTGCACTTCATTTAATTAGGAATTAAAAATATAGGAATAGATTATGTCTCAAATTATTGGAATTCATTCAAGACAAATCCTCGATTCAAGAGGTAACCCAACAGTTGAAGTTGAAGTTTATACAGAAGCAGGAGCCTTCGGAAGAGCAGCAGTTCCTTCTGGAGCATCAACAGGCGTTCACGAAGCTTGTGAGTTGAGAGATGGTGATAAAAGCTACTTTTTAGGCAAGAGTGTTTTGAAAGCGGTTAATAATGTAAATACCGTTTTGTCTGAAGAGTTGAGAGGAATGCAAGTTACTGAACAAGGTGCTATCGATGCTAGAATGATAGAAATTGATGGTACAGAAAATAAAGGTAAGATAGGAGCTAATGCAATCTTAGGTGTGTCTTTGGCTTGTGCAAAAGCAGCAGCAATGGAGACAGGTCAAGAATTGTATAGATATATCGGTGGTGTGAATGCAAATACTTTGCCAATACCAATGATGAATATATTGAATGGTGGTTCACATGCTGATAATAGTATAGACTTCCAAGAATTTATGGTTATGCCTATTGGGGCTAACAGTTTCTCTCACGCTTTGCAAATGGGGGCAGAAGTGTTTCATAATTTGAAAAGCGTTTTGAAATCAAAAGGATATTCAACTAACGTTGGAGATGAAGGTGGTTTCGCTCCAAACTTAGGTTCTAACGAAGAAGCTATTGAAGTTATATTGACAGCTATAGAAAAAGCTGGTTACAAGCCAGGCCAAGATATATACATTGCTTTGGACCCTGCATCTAGTGAATACTTTATTCCAGAAGAAAATGTTTACCACTTGCACAAATCAACTGGCGATAAATTGACTCCAGAACAAATGGTTGCTTATTGGAAAGAATGGGTTAATAAATATCCTATTGTTTCAATCGAAGATGCAATG
>JAGBSA010000021.1 GCA_017632095.1 Bacteroidales bacterium
AATACTCTAGCTCCACTGTATTTAGCGATTTGTTCGTGAGGAATTGTACCTTTCAAAATTGGAACTTTAACTAAGTTCTTCTTAGCATCATCTACACCTTTAGCTATGGCTGCAGCAACTTCTTTTGCTTTTCCCAAACCATATCCAACTACACCATTCTCATTTCCAACAACCACGATAGCAGAAAAACTGAAAGTTCTACCTCCCTTGGTTACCTTAGTAACTCTGTTTATACTTACAAGTCTATCCTTGAAATCTATCTCGCTAGACTTTACTCTTTTTACATTTACTTCAGCCATAACCTTAGAATTTTAAGCCATTTTCTCTGGCAGAATCAGCCAATGATTTTACTCTTCCATGATACAAATAACCGTTTCTGTCGAAAATTACAGATTCGATGCCCATTGCTTTAGCTCTTTCTGCAATTGATTTTCCTACAACAACAGCTCTTTCTGTCTTTGTACCTTTTCTTTCAAAATTTTTCTCCATTGTAGATGCAGAAGCAACAGTTACTCCTTTTATGTCATCTATCAATTGAGCATAAATTTCCTTATTACTTCTGAATACTGTCAAACGAGGTCTGTTACTTGTTCCGCTTACTCTCTTGCGGATCCTCATCTTTAACTTTAATCTTCTTATTTCTTTCTTAGTTGCCATCCTCGTACGGATTTTAATTCAAAAATTACTTAGCAGCCGCCTTACCTGCTTTCTTACGAATAACTTCACCTTGGAAACGAATACCTTTTCCTTTGTATGGTTCAGGCTTACGTAAAGAACGAATCTTTGCAGCAACCTGTCCTAACAATTGCTTATCAATACTTGTCATTATGATAAGAGGATCCTTTCCTTTTTCTGTAACTGTCTCACACTTTATCTCTTCAGGCAATTCAAAGAATATGTTATGTGAGTATCCCAAAGACAATTCCAAAATTTGTCCTTGTACTTGAGCTTTGTAACCAACTCCTATAACAACTTGAGTTGTCTTGAAACCTTCAGAAACACCTTTTACCATATTAGCAATCAATGCTCTGTACAAGCCATGCAATGCTCTGTGTTGTTTTTGGTCTGAAGCTCTTGTCAACAAAATTTGTTCTTCTTCTACTCCGACAGTTATAGCAGGATCAACTTTCTGTGTTAAAGTCCCAAGTTTACCTTTAACTGTTACCAAATTATTTCCATCTACCACTACTTCCACACCCTTGGGTAGGCTTATCGGTAATTTTCCTATTCTTGACATCTGTTTCTCTCCTTAAAATATTAACTAATGTAACAAATTACCTCTCCTCCGATATTCAAAGCTCTTGCTTCTTTATCTGTCATCAAACCTTTTGATGTAGAAAGTATAGCTATACCCAATCCATTCAATACTCTTGGCATATTTTCAACGCCAACATATTTTCTCAAACCTGGAGTGCTGACTCTTTTTATATTAGTCATAGCAGGTTCTTTTGTAAGTGGGTGATATTTCAAAGCTATTTTTATTGTCTTCGGAAAAGTTTCATCTTCGAATTTGTAATTCAAAATGTAACCCTTATCAAATAATATCTTGGTTATTTCTTTTTTGATATTGGAAGCAGGAATCTCAACCACTTTGTGTCTTGCCATTGATGCATTTCTAATGCGTGTTAGATAATCTGCTATTGGATCTGTAACCATTTTAATCTCTTTTTTTATTTGTAATTTGACTTATATCCTACCAACTTGCTTTCTTGACTCCCGGAATCAAACCAGCTAAAGCCATCTCTCTGAAATTTATTCTAGAAATTCCAAATTGACGCATATAACCTTTTGGTCTTCCTGTTAATTTACATCTATTGTGCAATCTTACAGGAGAAGCATTTCTAGGCAATCTTTGAAGAGCTTCATAATCTCCTGCCTCCAACAATGCTTTACGCTTTGCTGCATATTTTGCTACCATTGCTTCTCTCTTACGCTCACGCGCTTTCATTGATTCTTTTGCCATATCTTACAAATTGTTTTGATTCTTAAATGGAAAACCGAATGCCTTCAACAAAGACATTGCTTCCTTGTCCTCTTTAGCAGATGTAACAAATGTTATATCCATTCCTTGAATATTATTTACTTTATCTATATCTATTTCAGGGAATATAATCTGCTCGGTAATTCCAAAAGAGAAATTGCCTCTACCATCGAAACCACTGTCGTTTATACCTCTAAAATCTCTGATTCGAGGTATTGATGCAGAAAGCAATCTATCCAAAAATTCATACATCTTATCACCTCTCAAAGTAACTCTTACTCCGATTGGCATTCCTTTTCTCAATTTGAAGTTAGAGATATCTTTTCTGGATCTAGTTGCCACAGCTTTTTGACCCGCAATAAGAGTCATTTCCTCAATACCCTTGTCTATGACTTTTTTATCTGCCACAGCCAAACGTCCCAATCCTTGATTCAATGAAATTTTTTCAAGACGTGGAACCTGCATAACGGTCTTATAGTTGAACTCCTTCATTAAAGAAGCAACTATTTCTTCATTATATTTCTTTTTTAGTCTAGGTATGTATCCCATTACTTAATTACCTCCCCTGTCTTTTTAGAGTAACGCACTAATTTATTTGTCTTTTCGTCCAATCGTCTTCCGATTCTGGTCGCATTTCCTTTTGAATCAACAACCATCAAATTTGAGATGTGAATTGGAGCTTCTTTCTCTACTATTCCGCCTTGAGTGTTCTTTGGGTTTGGTTTTGTATGTTTCTTAATCTTATTCAACCCTTCCACAATGGCACGACTCTTAGTCGGATATACTACAAGTATTCTTCCTGTTTTTCCTTTGTCGTTACCGGCTATAACCTTAACCGTATCGCCTTTTTTTACATGCAATTTCATTTCTCTTAATTTTTGCGTTTTACAATACCTCTGGAGCCAATGAAACAATCTTCATAAATTGTTTTTCACGCAACTCCCTTGCAACAGGTCCAAAAATACGGGTTCCTCTCATTTCATCATTTGCGTTTAGTAAAACGCAAGCGTTGTCGTCAAAACGAATATAAGATCCATCCATTCTTCTAACTTCTTTCTTCGTTCTTACAACTACTGCCTTCGATACAGAGCCCTTCTTAACGTTGCCTGAAGGGGTTGCATCTTTAATCGCTACTACGATTTTGTCGCCAACGGATGCATATCTTCTCTTTGTGCCACCCAACACTCTAATGCATAGGGCACTCTTCGCTCCGCTGTTATCAGCAACAACTAATCTTGATTCTTGTTGTACCATCTTATTTAGCTCTTTCTATTATTTCAACTAATCTCCAACGTTTATTTTTACTCAACGGTCTTGTCTCCATTATACGTACTGTATCACCCATTCCGCACTCGTTTCTTTCATCATGTGCCATAAATTTGGTACTTTTCTTTACGAATTTACCATATTTTGGGTGGATAACCTTTCTTTCTACCATTACACTGATAGACTTATTCATTTTATTGCTTACGACAATACATATTCTTTCGTTTCTTAAATTTCTTTCCATATAGCTATAGATTGCTTATGCTTATTATTTGTTCGCTGAATCTTCTGAGCACAACTGACGACGACTTATTTCTGTATAGATTCTTGCAACATTCCTACGAGTCTTTTGTATAAGACTTGGATTTTCTATAGGAGATACAGCATGATTTATTTTCAACTTTGTCAGTTGTTTTTTTTCTGTTTCCAATCTCTCCTGTAGCTCAGCAACAGTAAGATCTTTTAATCCGTTATTTTTCATCTTCTTCTATCTATATCTGATTGTTATGCTTCTTCAGCGTAATCTCTTCTAACAACAAACTTGGTAACAACCGGCAATTTTTGAGCAGCTAATCTCATCGCTTCTTTAGCAATTTCCAAAGGAACACCTTCTGCTTCGAAAAGCATTGTTCCTGGTTTTACTTTTGCAATGAAATATTCAGGAGCTCCTTTACCTTTACCCATACGAACTTCGTTAGGTTTCTTTGTTATAGGTTTATCAGGGAATATTCGTATCCAGATTTGTCCTTCACGTTTCATGTAACGAGTAACAGCCTGACGTGCTGCTTCTATTTGACGTCCCGTGATGAATGATGTTTCCAAAGACTTTATTCCGAATGCTCCAAAAGACAACTCATGTCCTCTGTGAGCCAATCCTTTTATTCTGCCCTTTTGTTGTTTTCTGTACTTAGTCTTTTTTGGCTGTAACATATCCTTTATTTTTGACTGTTATTAAACTTATTTTTTTCTTGCAGGGCGTTGAGAAGAGCCACCTGAACGTCTTTGACCCATTCTGTTATCTCTTAAATTTCCGCCTACAGTTGAAGGAACCAATTCTCTCTTGTTATAAACCAAGCCCTTGCATATCCATACTTTTACACCAATACGACCGTAAGTTGTATGAGCTTCTGCATGTGCGTAGTCTATATCTGCTCTAAGAGTATGAAGAGGAGTTCGTCCTTCTTTATAATGCTCTGTTCTAGCCATTTCTGCACCACCTATACGACCTGAAACAGAAACTTTAATACCTTCTGCTCCAACTCTCATTGTGGATGTTATAGCCATTTTTATTGCTTTTCTGTAAGAAACACGACCTTCAATTTGTCTGGCAACAGAAGCAGCAACCAACACAGCATCTAATTCAGGACGTTTCACTTCTGAAATGTTTATCTGAACTTCTTTTTGTGTTAGTTTTTTCAATTCTTCTTTCAATTTATCTACTTCTTGACCAGCCTTACCGATGATCATACCCGGTTTTGCAGTATTGATTGTTACGGTAACCAATTTCAAAGTTCTTTCTATGTAGATCTTAGAAATGCCAGCTTTAGACAAACGAACATTCAAATATTTTCTGATCTTATCGTCCTCTACCAATTTGGTCTCAAATCTTCTTCCGCCATACCAGTTAGAATCCCAACCTCTGATGATTCCTAGTCTGTTTCCTATTGGATTTGTTTTTTGTCCCATCCGTTTAATTCATTTACAAATTTTACAAACTATTATTTTTCAGCATCAGTTGATTGAACTGCAGACATTTTCTCTTCAACTCTACTTCCCAACACAAGTGTTATATGATTAGATCTTTTTCTAATTCTGTATCCTCTTCCTTGTGGTGCTGTACGAAGTCTTTTCAATTGCCTTCCTCCATCAACACTTATTTGTTTAACGTACAAATTACTATCCTCGATGCGTTTACCTTCGTTTTTCATTTGCCAATTAGCGATAGCCGAAAGCAAAAGTTTACGCAACTTTGGAGCTGCTTCTCTACGACTAAACTGCAATATGCCGAGTGCTTTTTCAACGTCAACTCCTCTTATAGCATCTGCCATTAAACGAGTCTTTCTTGGAGAAGTTGGATTATTCATCAGCTTCGCTATATACTGTGTCTTTTTTGCTTCTTTACGTGCTACTGCACTCTCACGTCTTCTTTTTCCCATTTCTGCACTCTATTTTTATTTCTTACCTTTATCTTTTTGACCTGCATGACCTCTGAAAATTCTAGTAGGAGCAAATTCTCCCAATTTGTGTCCAACCATATTTTCAGTGATATAAACTGGAATGTGTTTATTTCCATTATGAACAGCGATAGTCAAACCTACGAAATCTGGGGAAATCATAGAAGCTCTTGA
>JAGBSA010000217.1 GCA_017632095.1 Bacteroidales bacterium
ATAGATTTTGATGCGGTATTGAGTTCTGCGTATGAAAAGCCATCTGCAAACACTCCCATCACAGGTCCTAGGTTGCTAAGCGAAGCTGCTGACAATGCAAGCGAAGAAACAAATCCATTACCCGCCATTGCAAGAACCATCATTCCAAGTAAGAAGATTACCAAGAACAAAAAGAAAAATCCAAAAACTAACTTCACTTCCTCATCTCTTAAACCCTTACCATTATATCTTACAGGGATTATTGCACGAGGGTGAAACACTCTCTTCATAGCAACAGGTATGTATTTCAAAAGAATGATCACTCTGATGATTTTAAGTCCCGTTGCAGAGGATGCTGAACATCCGCCAATAAACATAAGTAATATCAAACAAGCTGAAGAAAACAATCCGATATTTGCCGATTTCAAATCAAAGCCTGTTGTACTTAGTGTGGATATAACGTAAAAAAATGATGTTTTAAGTCTGTTTTGAAATTCTCCTTCTTGGGTAAAGGTGTTGTATAACAAGAAAGCAAATGAGAAAAACAAGACTAAAAGGAAATACATTCTTAGTTGCTCGTCCTTAAATACCTTTTTGAATTTGCCATTCAGTAATGAAATCAATTGAAAAAAGCTTATGCCTGAAAGAAACATAAATACCATTATCACAATGTGCGAATAAGTGCTGTATATGCCTACATTAGAATCTGAAACAGCAAATCCACCTGTGGAAATCGTTGAAAATGTATAGCATATCGCCTCAAAAACATTCATTTCTCCAATATTCAGCAAAACAAAACAAGATATGGTAAAGAAAAAATAAAGACCAAATAACTTAAATACTGTATTTCTTATATGGGGACGGTCTTTTTCTTTCTCAATTGAATTAAACTCTGCGTTGAAAAGGTTTTTCGCTCCCTCGGGAAAGTCTTTTATAAAAATAATAACAAGTAATGCAAAGCCCAATCCTCCTATCCACTGAGTCAATGCTCGATAGAATAAAACACCTTTAGATACCGATTCTATATTACTTAGAACGCTAGCACCGGTTGTTGTATAACCTGAAAAAGATTCAAACAAGGCATCTACTAAACCAAAATCCTTAGAGTCAAACATATAAGGTAATGCTCCCAAAATTGGAATTATCAACCACATTAGCCCAACTATCAAGCGTCCATCTTTCTTTGATATTTGTGCAACAAAGTTTCGATTCTTCCAAACGGCAAAACCTCCAACTAAAAGTGATATTAAAAAAGATAAAACAAAAAACAAGCAATCTTTCTCTCCATAATAGAAACTCACAATACCAGAAAGCAGAAATATAATGCCCAAAAGCAAGATATTACTGCCTGTTATGTAGAAAAAGATTTTCTTATTGAATCGTCCTTGAGTAAAAGCCATTCAGCGATTTCTTAATTGAATAGTTTCATAAGTTTGTTTGCAGCCTCAGGAACAGTAAATGCAACAACTTTATCTCCTGTTTGAATCTGTACATTTCCTCTTGCAATAATAGCTGTTCCGTTTCTGATAACTCCACCTATATTTACACCTTGTGGCAAATCAAGTTTCATAATCTGCTTTTTTGTAATCGGTGCACCGTCTTTAACAAGCACTTCAACAACTTCTGCATCTATACCAGACAACCACTTACTTGAGGTTACATCTGCACCAAGAGTGAATCGTGCAATGTAGCTTGCGGTAATCAACTTCTTGTTTATGATAGTGTCAATGCCTATTTCTTGAGATACATCTATGTAGCTGACATTTTCAACCAAGGCAATGGTTTTCTTAACTCCTTGTTTATGGGCGTGAAGACAAGAAAGGATATTGGTTTCTGTACTTCCACTAACTGCAATAAAGGCATCGGTATCTTGAATTCCCTCATCAATCAACAGAGATATGTCATTGCCGTTACCATTTATTATCATGGTCTTGTTCAAATCGTCAGCTAGTTGGAAGCATCTTTCTTTGTCTTGTTCAATTAGCTTAAGCCGTATGTCGTTTTGAAGATTCAATGCTGCACGTCTTCCAATGCGTCCACCACCTAGAATCATTGCATTTTTAATTACAAAATCGCGTTTACCACCTAGCTCTTTTATCAATTCAATACTTTCAGGCTTTGCAATCAAATAAACTAAATCACCCTTCATATAAACATCTGAGCCGCCAGGTATTATTGTCCGTCCTTTGCGTATTATACATATCGCGCGGGCTTCAAGTTGTGGATAAAGCACAGCTACTTCCGCCATGGTTTTACCTGAAATTACCGCACCGGAATCCAATCGCATCATATAGACACACAACAATCCGTTAGAGAAATCAAATATTTCGGTGGCAGTGTTTCGTGTCAGAAGGTTTGTTATCTCTTTTGCAGCAATTCTCTCGGGACAAACCAATTCATCTACCCCCATTCCCTTGAACATATTCTTGTTCTCTTCATTCAGATACTCAATTGAGTTAACCCTTGCTATGCATCGTTTTGCTCCAAGTCTCTTTCCAAGAATGCAAGTCATCAAATTGATACTCTCTTCGTGCAAAACAGAAATTAGCAAATCACAAGACGATATACCGGCTTGCTTTAAGGTATTCATTGAAGTTGAATTGCCAGTGATAGTTAAAAGATCTGTATCACTTTGTAGCATATTCAACAAATCAGAATGCGGATCTACTACAGTGATATTATGTCTTATCTTAGATAATGTGCGAGCCAAATGAAATCCAACTTCACCGTCGCCTGCTATAATTATGTCCATAACAATGCAATCTTGACTTTTAACATTGATAACAACGAATCGGCAAAGGTAATTCTTTTTTAGAAAACTCACAATAAAACACTTTGTTTTTCGCTCTTTTGATTAGCTTAAAATAAAATCAAGTTTCAGCAAAATAAAACGAAGAATTAAAAAATTAAAACGAAGATTCAATAAAAGCGAAATCAAACCCTATTTATTCCTATTTTTTGATACAATCGAATCAAAAACCAATCGAAAATACTTTGTTTTAAGATTAAAAATCGTACCTTTGCAATTCATAAGTTTCTTTTCAAGAAAAACAGATAATAAATTTAGAGATATGTACAACAATTTTCAAAAGTATCTTCAAGAAGAGATACAAGGAATAAAAGACGCAGGTCTTTACAAAAACGAAAGAGTGATTATAACTCCTCAATCTTCAGCAATCAAAACTGCAGAAGCGGGAGATGTTTTGAACTTTTGTGCAAACAACTATTTAGGATTAGCAGATAGCAAAATACTTATTGATGCTGCTAAAAAGGCTCTTGATGAAAGAGGATACGGAATGAGTTCTGTTCGTTTCATCTGCGGAACCGGTGATTTGCATAAAGAATTGGAAAGAAAGATTTCTGAATTCTTCGGTACTGAAGACACAATTCTTTACGCTGCTTGTTTCGATGCAAACGGTGGTGTTTTCGAACCATTGTTGGGACCTGAAGATGCAATCATCTCAGATGCTTTGAACCACGCTTCAATCATCGATGGAGTAAGACTTTGTAAAGCTCAACGTTTCCGTTATGCAAATGCAGATATGGCAGACTTGGAAAAACAACTTCAAGATGCACAAAACTGCCGTTTCCGTTTGATTGTAACTGACGGAGTCTTCTCTATGGACGGTAATGTTGCGCCTTTGGATAAGATTTACGAACTTGCACAAAAATATGATGCAATGGTAATGGTTGATGAAAGCCACTCTGCTGGTGTTGTTGGTAGAACAGGACGTGGAACTACTGAACAATATGATTTGAGAGGCAAAATCGAAATCTTGACAGGTACATTGGGTAAAGCGTTCGGCGGTGCTGTCGGCGGATTTACTACAGGTAAGAAAGAAATCATTGAAATGCTTCGTCAACGTTCAAGACCTTA
>JAGBSA010000218.1 GCA_017632095.1 Bacteroidales bacterium
TGGTTTTGATTCTTTTGATTTTCATCTTTCAAAAGGTGTTGAGCTAGTGCAAGATTGTATTTCGCATTAGTGTCTTGTGGGTTTAGTCGTAGGGATTGCTTGTATGAATCTACGGCTTTTTCAAGATAGAATCTGCATTGTTCGGTATTTTTTACCGTATCTAACTGTGAAATTTGGAAGTAGGTGTTTCCTAGGTTGTAGTTCAGGTTTGCATTGGCAACAGTGTCGTCTGGTCGTAGTGAATTTTGATAACTATCGTAATATTTTACGGCTGTCTGCAATTTATCTCCTCTTTGCTGTTTGTAAGACGAAGATGCAAGATTGTATTCAGCCTTTTTATATGTAGAATCCACAGAAAGAGATGCTCGAAACTCCTCTTCGGATTTAGCAAATTCCTTTTTGTTGTATTGTTTATTACCACTTCTGAGTTTATTCTTTTCTTTGTCGCAAGCAACTAGTAAACAGATTGCTGCCAACAAGCACAAAATATGTTTTTTCATTTGTTTCTGTGTTTTATTTTCCAAAGAAAAATTTGCGATTAATAAGCTTATTACGTCTTTCAAAGATGAAATATTCTAATAAAAGCAAAACTAATGCGATTATTGCGGGTATATAGAAACGACTTTCGTAGTTCTTGTAGGCTAATGCTTCGTATTCGTTTTTCTCCATTTTGTTTATGCGTGCCAAAATGTGCTCTAAACCTATGGAAGAACTGTTTGCTCTTATGTATATACCATTCCCTTTGTCTGCAATCTGCTTTAACAAATCTTCATTCAACTTTGTGAGAACTATATTGCCGAGATTATCTCTTTTATACTCGGTTTGTCCATGTCTGTTCTTGATTGGTATTGGGCTCCCTTCGCCTAAACCAAGTCCAATCGTATTTATAACCACTCCGTCTGAGGCTATATTTTTTGCAATCTCCAAAGCGTCTTGCTCATTGTCCTCTCCGTCGGATATAAGCACTATACTGCGGGAACGTTTCTTGTTTTCCTCTTCGCCAAAGGCAGAGAAGGCCGTCTCTAAACTTTCTCCTATTGCTGTACCTTGGGTTTCTATCATGCTAGGTTCAATAACGTCGATAAAGGTTTTTGCTGCCGAGTAATCAGAAGTAAGAGGCAACTGAATGAAAGATGTACCTGCAAAAACAACTAAGCCAATTCTATCTCCCTCAAGTTGATTTATCAATTGGTTTATTGATTGTTTTGCTCTACTTATTCGATTTGGTTTAAGGTCTTCGGCAAGCATACTATTGGATATGTCTAAGCATATCATCAAATCTGTGCCGCGTCTTTCCTTTTTTTCAATCGATGTACCATATTGAGGATTTGCCGCAGCAAGTACCAATAACATAAATGCAATATTGAGCAATATGAATTTCAAACGTTGTTTCCCTATGGATAAGTCGGGCATCACAACCTCTTGAAATCTTTCTGAGGCAAATTCTTTAAGTTTGCGTTTCTTTGCTTTCATGTAAAAATAATGTCCGACAAAGAATAGCGGTATCAAAAGCCAAAGATATAATAATTCAGGTGTCTCTAATTTTAACATATCTTCATTTTTATGGATTGGTTCTCAAATATGTTCTTCTTAATATAAGTTCTAAGAAAATCAATCCAAGAACTAGTAAAATGATTTTTTGACCAACATCGGTGTATTCTTTATAATAAGAAACGTCTATCTTGGTTTTCTCCATTTGGTCAATCTCTTCAAAGATGGCACTCAAAGATGCGTTTTGTGTACTTCTGAAATACTTGCCTCCTGTTGTGCTTGCAATTTCCTTTAACAAAGGTTCATCAATTTTAACCTCAACATTCTGATATTGTTTTCCGAAAGGGGTTTGATAAGGATAAGGCGCGTAGCCCATTTTCCCTACTCCAATTGTGTAAACTCTTATTCCGTATTCTTGAGCTATCGTTGAAGCAGTCAGAGGGTCGATTGCCCCCATGTTATTTACTCCATCGGTTACAAGAATTATTACCTTGCTTTTGCTCTTTGAGTCTTTAACACGGTTAATTGCCGTTGCCAATCCGTCACCTATTGCTGTACCATCATCGATTTCCCCACTCTTTGTGTCGGATAGAAGTTT
Source organism: Bacteroidales bacterium (assembly GCA_017632095.1). Classification (GTDB taxonomy): domain Bacteria; phylum Bacteroidota; class Bacteroidia; order Bacteroidales; family P3; genus Onthomorpha. The sequence goes on from JAGBSA010000218.1 coordinate 2,090, forward strand.
TTGCAAGATATTATGGTCAATTGTTGAAGGACATTTTGTATAGGCTTCGCCAGCAAAAACAACTATTCCCATATTATCGCTTTTTCTCGCATCGATAAAGGATTTGATTACATTCTTTGCTGACTCTAAACGATTCGGCTTAAAGTCTTCGGCAAGCATAGAGGTGGAAACGTCCAAAGCAAATACTATATCAATTCCTTCAATGCTTTTTTCGTCTTTGGAATAATGTGTTTGAGGTCTAGCGATTGCAACTATAAGCAGAGCAATAGCCAAATATCTTAACCAATCTGGCAAGTTTCTTAAATATAACTTTAATGTTTTTCTTGCACCCTTGAATTGAGCAACATCGGAATAAACAATGTCGGCATTGATTCTTTTGTCAGAATAATATTTGTAAAGAATCATTAACGGAACTGCAAGTAGCAGTAACAAGAGGTAAGGGTATTGAAAACTTATTTGGCTCATTGTTCTGATGTTTGTGTGTTTGAATTTATTGTTGTGTTGTCAACAAAGTCTTTTGATTGATTCCACGACTTTCTGTCGCAGAAATCATCTGGTGAATATTTGGCAAACTTTACCAAATCGGCTGTAGAGAACATGGAGTTGAGGTTTTCCAAATCTGCAATGGTTATTTCCTTACAGTGTCTCATCTGTTCGACAATTTCTTCTGTTGTCATTTCTTTGGCAAATATCGAGAAACGTTCTTCTAAATACGTTCTAACAATTTCTGTCAGTTCACTGTAATATTGTTTCTTGAATCCTTGTTCACCTAATCTTTTCAATCGCAACTCTTCCAAAGCTTCTAAGGCTTTAATATGCGGAGGAGTAGTTTCCTTTTTTACTTCTTGGGGTTTTGATTCCACAGGACGATTTCGCAAATATTTTATTAAGAAGTACAATCCCACAATAGCTGCGGCTATACCTAAGATGAGATAAATCAAAGGCAGAATTTCTCTTATATGAAATGGCTCTTCAAGTAATGGTTTTATGTCTTTAACCTCTACTTTTAATGTATCGATAGGGTATTGCAAGATTTCAATTTCAACAGGTTGAACTCTTGTAATCATCATTCCTGTATCTACAGCAGTCATAACAAATAAACTATCCCCAAGATTAAGTAATCCCGGAATAAAACTCATATATGTTTGCTTGTAGGCTAAAAAGGCTTTGCCATTCTCTTGAATTGTGTCTATCTTTGTTTGCTGCAATTCCAATGTGTCGGTATTCGCACGATTGTAAATCAAGTCTGTTTGTTTGCCTTCTTGAAACGGAATTTTGAAATTTAGCTCTATTCTATCTCCTATGTTGTATTGTTTTTTGTCAGTTGTTGGTATAATGTCTTGACTGTTGGCTTTGTTGAAACAAAACAGAGTTATTGCAAACAGAAACAGCAATCTGTATTTTTTCATCTCTATTATCTCCTTTCACGTTTTGCGAACAACTTGACCAATGGTTTGATATAGTCATCTCCACACAACATTTGGACATTGTCTATTCCATATTTGGTCATTTCGTTCATGTTTTCGTTTTGTTGTTGTTCGCGATAAGCTTTGAAGTTTTCTCGTGTTATTCTATCCGATGTGTCAATCCAAAGACTTTCTCCTGTTTCTGCATCGGTAAATCTTACCAATCCCATATTCGAAAGTTTGAATTCTTTTTCGTCGTTCACAAAAAGACAACTCAAATCATGTTTTCGTGCCGCTATATGTAAACTATCGTCAAACTTTCCAAAGCCATCTGTTATCAAGAAGCAGGTTGAACGTTTCTTTATCACATTGCTCAAAAACATAAAGGCTGTTGAAAAGTCTGTTTTGCCATTAGAACGTTTGAATGTAAGCAGTTCTCTGATTACAGCCAACACGTGAGAGAGCCCTTTCTTTGGAGGGATATATTTTTCTATTTTATCGGAAAAGAGAATTACGCCAACCTTGTCGTTATTATGAATAGCTGAAAAAGCTAATACGGCAGCTATTTCGGTAATTACCTCAGATTTCAAATTGTTATTTGAACCGAACATAGTACTTCCGCTGACATCTATAAGCAAAACAACGGTTAGTTCACGTTCTTCTTCGAATATCTTTACATATGGGGTATTGTAACGTGCTGTAACGTTCCAATCGATATTTCTTATATCGTCTCCGTAGGTGTATTCCCTGACTTCGCTAAAGGTCATACCCTTTCCCTTGAACGCACTATGGTATTGTCCCGCAAAAACGTCTTGCGAAAGTCTTTTGGCTTTGATTTCAATCCGATGAACCTTCTTTAATAAGTCCTCTGTGTTCATTTCAAAATCAAGGAACTTCTATTTTGTTTACTATTTCGGTAACTATATCTTCTGATTTGATGTTCTCTGCCTCTGCCTCATAGGTTAAACCTACTCTATGCCTCATAACATCAAGGCAAACCTCTCTTACATCTTCAGGAATAACATATCCACGTCTTTTAATGAAAGCCAAAGCTCTTGAAGCCAAAGCTAAGTTAATTGTTGCACGAGGAGAGGCTCCGTAAGCAATCATTGGCTTTATGTTATTCAAACCATATTCTTCTGGAAAACGTGTTGCAAAAACTATATCGGTTATGTAGTTCTCTATCTTGGTATCTACATATACCTCTTTTACTACTTCTCTTGCGTGAATTATAGTTTCGGGTTTTATAACCGGTGAAATGGTTTTCTTATTTGGAGAGATTTGACTTCTCAATATCTCTTTTTCTTCTTCTTTGTTTGGATAAGAGATTACAACCTTCATCATAAATCTGTCCATTTGAGCCTCTGGAAGTGGGTAAGTACCCTCTTGCTCAATTGGGTTTTGGGTTGCAAGTACAAGAAAAGGCTCTTCAAGTTTGTAGGTGTGTTCTCCAATTGTTACTTGTCTTTCTTGCATAGCCTCTAACAAAGCTGCTTGAACCTTTGCTGGTGCTCTGTTTATCTCATCTGCCAAAACAAAATTAGAAAATATAGGTCCTTTTTTTACAGAGAACGATTCGTCCTTTGGAGAGTAAATCATAGTTCCAACTATATCGGCTGGCAACAAATCCGGAGTAAATTGTATTCTACTGAACTTTGCATCTATACATTTAGCAAGTGCTGTTATCGCTTGGGTTTTTGCAAGTCCGGGTACACCTTCCAAAAGTATGTGACCATTTGCAAGCAATCCCATAACCAAACGTCTGACCATATTTTTTTGACCAACAATCACCTTGGATATTTCCGAAGTGATTGCATCTACAAAGGCACTTTCTTGCTCAATTTTCCTGTTCAATTCTGCTATATCCATATATAATATATTATGTAATGAGTATTCTGATATAGGAAAACGTGGATACTTTGCTTTTATTATTCAATTAGCAAAAAGCATTAAAATATTTGCTAAAATAAGTCTTGAAAACAACTTTCTGAAATTAAGTTTCAGTAAATCAAAACAAAGTTTCAGAAAGTTAAAACGAAGTTTCGTTATCGTGTTATCAATCAGTGAGATAGTAAAATGAAAAACGCATGTCTTATTTGTTCGAAAAAGACTTATTGAAAAATGTTTTTAACAACATATTTGGCAGTATGATGTTTTTTTTGTATTTTTGCCGACTTAAAGGTAAAGAATTTAATATCAGAAAATAAACAAGAATAAATTATGAAAAGCAGAAAGTTACTCTTAAGTTTAGCAGTTTTCTTTCTTGTTGGTGCGTTCACACCAACGAAAGCTTCTCCTGTAGCAACATTTGAGGGAGAAGATGAAGTTGTAGAGCCAAAAGGCTGGGTTTCAATCGGACCTGACAATGTTGCTGGTCGAGTTCGTACAATTATGTTCGACAAACACAACGACGGAGTTATGTTTGCAGGTAGTACTGGTGGCGGTTTGTTTATCAGTGTAAACAATGGTAACAACTGGAGAGAGGTTAACTTCTCTAATGGTGAATGTTACTCTGTTACATCAGTAGCTCAAGGTGAAGATGGTTCAATTTATGTCGGTACAGGTGAAGGTTTCTACGCAGATGCCTTCGTTGCTCAAAACAACAGAAAGTCTGGCATGATCGGAGGTGGAGTTTACCAAGTTAGCTTCGGCGCTAAAGAATGGGCAACTAACCTTACTTCGGATGAAGCGAAATATCAATATGTTCTTGAGAACATGACTGCAACATTAATACCTGGAACAAAACCGGGAAAATATGATGTTACAGGTGAATTTGCTTTTGTAAACGATTTGGCTTTCAATGCAGGCAAATTGTACATCGCAACAAGAAACGCAGGTTTGAAAGTTTGGGACGGCAATACTTTAACTCAAGCTACAATTGGAGGAAATGCATCAATGCCTGTTACTGATGTAAAAGTAAACAGAGATGGTAAAATTGCAGTTGCTTACATGGGCGATAACGGATACCAAGTTGCATTGAACTCATCAGAAACAGCGTTCACTCCTATTTCATTCCAACAACAAGCAAACGATGAAGCATTCGGAAGAATCGAGCTTGCATTTGCGATGAATTCAAACAATCTTCTTTACGCATTGGTTGCTGACCAATACGGATATTTGAGAGGAGTTTTCAAAGCAGACGTTAATGCAGAAACTGTTTCATTTGGAAACAACAAAGCTGCAAATTCTTTGTACATGGGTTACTTTATGGACGAAGCAATGTCAATTGCAGTTAATGACTACGAAGAAGAATTGATTTATATCGCAAGTGACAACCTTCAAAGATTGTTTAACGCAAACGGTGTTGACGTTTTCTATGCAGAAGCTCAATCAAGCTACAACGCAGGTTTGACAAGCGGTTTCTATGTTGCACCAGGAATCCACTCAATCTTGTTTAAGGAAAATCCACAAACCGCAGAAGATTCATTAACTGTGTACTTGGCAACTGATGCTGGTGTTTACATGTTTGCAGAAGACATGACATTGAACTATACATGGCAACCAAGAAACAAAGGATTGCAATCATCACAATATTATAATGTAGCAGCAGGTCCTGATGGCTCAGTTATGGGAGCAGCTCAAAGTAATGCTATTTCATATATAGCAGTTCCTTCATTGGAAACACAAAAATCTGCTGACCTTGTTTGGTCTCCAATCAGCGATGGCTATTTATCTTTCAACATTCAAACAGACGCAGATGGTAGAACTTATGATTACAGAGCAGAATCTCAAACAGGATCTAACGTATTAAGTTCAGCAATCTACAGAAGCAAACCAAACATTCGTAAACCATTCGTTTTGATGCGTCCTTACAATGGATTAACAAGAACATATAGCGATGGAAACGACTACACTGAAATAAACGACCAAACATGGTTGTTTGGACAAGGTGAAAGAATGTTGATGAACCCACAAATGGTAATGAACATGGATGCAGCTCCTTTTGTTGCACCTATGGCAATGTGGGAATCATTTGACGCAGTAACAAAAGACTCAGTTGAATTCGATTTCGTTGTAACAGATCAAAACAACTCAATCAGTGCAACAAGAATCATCAGAGGTGAAGAACACATCAGATTGATAGCAGGTACTGAATTGAGAGATGGAGATAAAGTATTAGTAGAAAGCAAGAACTTAGATTATCCATTCTTCTATACTTTGACAGAAGAAAGATTCGGAGCAACAGACGGAATATTGAACTTCATGCCAGAAAAAGATACTACAATCCTTGTTCCAAACCCAATAAACACAAGATTGTTCGTAGCAACAGCAAACGGAGTTTATGTATGTAACGAAATCATGAACTTCTCAAAAACTTACGACAACTCAGTTAATGGACTTCCATGGGTAAGATTGTATAGCGTAAATGGCGGTAGAGGAGATGTGAACGACTTATATGCTAATCCAGTTCACGCGATAGCTGCTGCACCAGACGGAAACTCTATCTTGATCTCAGTGGATCACCTTGCAGACGGAACAACAAACTTGATAAGAATATCAGGATTGCAAGCAGACAGTGTAAATCTAAGCAAAGTTGGATCAGGAAACTTCAACGGATCATTCAATGACCCTAAGAAATTCAAAACAGACACAATCGCAACATTCAACAGACACATTGCATCAATCGCATACGAAGAAAACTCAGATGTAGCATTCGTAACATTTGCAGGAATCACTCCAACAGAAGCGAACATCAAGAAAATAA
>JAGBSA010000219.1 GCA_017632095.1 Bacteroidales bacterium
CTCTCGCCCTGTCTGCAGAGAAGCAGCTCAGAGATCAGGCTCTTGAGATCCTTCTCGAAACGGATATGAAATTCCCGAATTTCCCCTGGTGGCGCCTCCGAGCTGAGGTTCAGCGCCGTATGGAAGAGCACACGATCGTCGATATCTTCTCTATCAGACGTTGGATCCGATCCTGGAAAAAAGAATATTTGTACCTTGAGGAAAATTATCTTCTTGTTTGGTATCAGCGTAGAGTTCGAAAAGGCAAGATCTCGGAAGATCGAACCTTCGGTTATGATGTGCAGCATTATCGAACTACTTACAACGATAATCTGCAGATCACACACTTTTATGACGCTGTAGAGGACTACGCTCAGGCTTATTTTGTCTATGCCATACAAACGTCCCTTGGCAAGTGCTTCAACATACAATAGTTTAGGAATGTATGGCCCTATCTTCAATGAGTCTCTTGCTTTTTCGCTTTCAAGTAGAGTTTGTTCGTATAGGTCCTTTTGGTAAACTTTATAGACATTTGAATATAATATTTCCCCCAAAGAACCTGCTTTTGAAACCTCTTGCCAATATTCAGGATTGCTTATCATTAAAGCAAACTCGCTTTCGGGATATTCTGTCAAAAACTTATTTTTGTAGAAGTTGGAATTAGGATATTGTCCTATCTCATCGTAAATCCTATATAGATGATAAGAGGACGGAAGTATGTTTTGGTGGCTTGCAAAACGTCTGTGTAATTCAAGGAATGTTTCTATTGCTTTGCCGGTGTTTTGCAATCCTTGGTAATAAATGTAACCTGCTGATAGCAATGCGTCGGCTATCTCTTCGTTAGCTACGTCTTTTTGTTCCTTTGTGAAAGGTATGTCTTTTGTATAGTACTCTTTGGTTTCCGGATTCGTAGCTTTCTTTTTGTTGTTTGCCGTTGAGTCGGATTCTATCGGGTTTCCCTCTTCGTCAAACATTTCAGCCATTTCGTCAAAGTTGAATTCATCATCTTTATGGCTTAATCTCCAATTGTCTTCTAAAGGTCTGTCGCCCCAAATCCTCTTAAACTCCAATTGTCCTACTTGAACGGTAGCATTATTGTAAAAATACCAATTGGATTGGTTTTGATTGAATTGATCATATCTTGTCATGCCGGCCATACTTGCTGCCAGTGCCTGTGCTTTTTTCTTTTCCTCTTCTTTTTCTTTTTGAATTCGCTTGTATTCTTCGATGTATGAGTTTATCCTTCTGTCGAGTTCTTCTTGGCTTAGCATACTTAGTGCAATCAAACTATCCCAACGCTCAACGCATCTGAGGTCTTCAACAAGGTTTGTTAAGACTTTTTGACGGCTTTCGATGTTTGCTCGATTTGGATAGTCCTTTGGCATTACGGCTAAGGCTGTGTCGTAATACATTTGCGCCTTTTCATATTTTTCAAGTAAAGAAAAGTAGGTGTCGGCTACTCGTAATGATGAGATGATTTTTTGTTGGGTGTTGGTGGTTGAAAGGTGTACAGATTCTTCCCATTGTTCGCAGGCTTTATCTACGTTTTTATCTCTAAAGTAAACTTCTCCTAAAGCGTAGTAAACTTGGTCTTTGAATTCTATATTCTTTTTATCTTCCGCCATTTTGTTCAATCGTGAGAGTATAGCTTTGCTACTGCTTTTCTTTGGGTCGTAACACATCGCTATATTTAAGTTTGAGGCAAATTGCATGTCATAATCTGCAGCACGTCTTGCTGTTTTCTTGAAACATTTTGTAGCAATGTCATATTCTTTGGCCTCTTGGTAAATTTGTCCTTCAATGAATAATAATCTAGTGTTAAGTTTTGATTGAAAGAATGTGAATTTGCGTTTTTTGAAATACTCTAATGCTAAGGCGTTCTTTCCTTGGGCCAAAGCGTTTTCTGCATATACAGTATATAAAAAGTTGGTTAATTTTTTAGGGGCTTTGCCTTCTTCGATTTTTTTCTTGACTTGATCAAGTAAAATATCACATTCGCTGTATTTTTTTTCCTTTGAATTTGTTAAAGCTAACCAAATCATAGGTTCATACATCTCTTTCTTGTCTTTGTATTGCCCCATAATAAGCGAAAATGTAGCTTCGGCACTTTTATAGTCCTTTGCATAGAAGCAAGCTTTACCAATGAGAAGATAAGCGTCGTCAATTTGAGGATTCTTTTCAACTCCTGAAAATTTCATCGAGTGTTTCTTGATGACCTTGCTTGCTTTCTCAATCGCTCTGTCGGTGTTTGATTTTATGGAATTAGCATTTGCCGTTGTTCCTAGTTTATATACAGGAAGTATCTTGGTGAAATCGTCTTTGTGGGCTTTTTCTAAACTTTTTACTCCTTCTTCTAGAGACTGATTACCGTTCCACCAAGCGTTGTAATGTGCCGTTATGCTATGATATTGTCTGTTGAGCCATTTGTCTTTGCTTGTAGAACAAGCCGAAAACAATAGCACAGATAAACATAACATCATTACAATTTTCCAATTCCTTTTCAAATCTCAATCCTTTCTTTCTTACTAACTCCGAAACTGCAAATTTATTTGATTTATTCGAAAAAACAATCGATTGAATGCAAAAACCGAGTTTTTTTTACTTTACTCCAATAAATAGTATTATATTTGCAGTCGGATTAGAACAAATTTAATAACGCAAAAAATCAGATAAAATGTCAAGAGTAAAAGCATTCAGAGGTCTTAGACCACCTGTAGAGATAGCTGAAATGTTGGCTTCTCGTCCTTATGATGTGATGAATTCTGCTGAGGCAAGAGTTGAAGCTGATGGAAACCAATATTCTTTGCTTCACGTAACAAAAGCTGAAATCGATTTGCCAGAAGGAATCGATGAACACTCACAAGAGGTTTACGATAAGGTTGTTGAGAACTTCAATAACTTCAAACAACAAGGTTGGTTGGTGAAAGAGGATCGTCCAAAATTGTATATATATGCTCAAACAATGGACGGACGTACTCAATACGGTATTGTAGGTTGTACACACGTTGATGACTACTTCAATAACGTGATTAAGAAACACGAACTTACAAGAAAGGATAAAGAAGATGACCGTATGATTCACGTAAACATTACAAATGCTAACGTAGAACCAGTGTTCTTTGCTTATCCTGCTCACCAAGAAATCGACCAAATAGTAGATAACATCGTTAAAAACGAGAAACCAATATACGATTTCGTAGCAAAAGAAGACGGATTCGGTCATACATTCTGGGTAATCGAAGATGAAGCTACTATAAAAAGAATAGAAGAAATATTCGAAAAGGATATCCCTGCATTGTATGTTGCAGACGGACACCACAGAACTGCAGCTGCTGCAAGAGTTGGACAAGAAAGAAGAGCCGGTAACCCTAATCACGACGGTAATGAAGAGTATAACTACTTCATGGCGGTAATTTTCCCAGATTCACAATTGAAAATTATCGACTACAACCGCGTTGTAAAAGATTTGAATGGTCTTTCAGAAGAAGAATTCCTTGCAAAGTTGAACGATACTTTCGTTGTAGAAAAAGTAGGTGCTGAAATATACAAGCCAAGCAAGCTTCACGAGTTCTCAATGTACATGAACGGAGAATGGTACAAGATGACAGCAAAAGAAGGTACTTATAACGACGAAGATCCTATCGGAGTGTTGGACGTAACCATACTTTCAGACAATGTTCTTGATAAAGTGTTAGACATAAAAGACCTTAGAACATCTAAGAGAATTGATTTCGTTGGAGGTATCAGAGGATTGGGTGAATTGAAGAGAAGAGTTGATAGCGGAGAAATGAAAGTTGCTTTTGCATTGTACGCAGTGTCTATGCAACAACTTATAAACATCGCAGACTCTGGAAATATCATGCCACCAAAAACAACTTGGTTCGAACCAAAATTACGTTCTGGTTTGGTAATTCACGAATTGATTTAATCACTTTAGTGAAAGAATAAATCTTTCCACGGATTTGTGTGAATGGCATCAAAGTATAGATGTTTTTATCGCACGATTCCGTGGATTTTTTTTTAGATGTGTAATTAGAAAATAAAAAGTTTATGAAACGTATTCTTAGATTCTTATCCGTATTATTTGCAAGTGTATTTGTGTTTTCTTCATGTGAGCCGATGGATCCTTTTATTGGAGGATTTACAGGTTTGAATAGGCCAGAGAAAGGACAATATATAGGTATGGAGTTTGGAGATGAAACATGGTATGCAATAGAAGAACAATTAGGAAGTTGTTATGCAAAATACGATTCAGAAAATCCAAATTGGTATGATGCTGTTGCTTGCACAGAAGATGTAAGCGATTTTTCCATAGAGTATTATCGTAAGCACTTGTTTTTACACATCGATTTAGATTCAATAGGTAGAGTGTCGAATTTTCAAATCATCTACTACAAAAATAAAAACACCGAAAGGAGTGGGGATTATGAGTTAAACCTTGTAAGCCTTGACGGAAAGATGCAAGTGTTTGAAAAAGACGGAAAGCTATCCGGAGTGTTTGAAGGAAGAATGAAAAATACAGCACGTTCATCTGATGTGAGAGAGAGTCGAATTGTTTTTCAAGATTTTCCACTCCAATCAATCAGATAAAATTACACATATAAGGGAAAAACGATTTGGATTTCAGTTTCTTTGTTTCGGTTTATTAAAACGAAGAAAGAATAAATTGAA
>JAGBSA010000022.1 GCA_017632095.1 Bacteroidales bacterium
GTTTTTAGCTTTGTTGTTTGCAAGTTCTGATGGTAAATCTGTTTGAGGTCCTAGCCTCAATTGGTCAATAAAGTCGATACCTGTTATCCAGTTACCATGCAAAAGGTCTTTTGTTCCATTGCTTTCTGAAACCGGATTAACAGTTGAATAATTCAAACCGTAGCTTTGAATATCGTTTTGTCTACCTGCAAAATTCCACATGAAGTAACGCCAATACATGTGATTAACTTGGTAACGGAAGAAGTATGTTAGGTTTTCTCCAAAGGTTGGTTTCCTATCTGAGCCTTCGCTTATTCCGCTCCACATTTTGTAATACACAGGATGGTTTCTTCCTGCATCGTTTGAGTACATTCTTGGGAAGATTGTTGTGTATCTTTCGTCGTAAACAACTTCTCCAATTTGCTTTACTTCTATGTATTTGTTGGATATGGTGTCTTTTATGTACTTTGAAGTTCCTTCTTTTTGGTCTATGACTGTTGCATTGTAGTATTGACCATGGAATAATGGAGTATAACCGTATTGTTCTCTGTTAAGGTAAGTCAATAATGAAGTTGCATCTTTTGGAGCGTTTTCATTGATTGGTGTATTTGCATTAGATCTTATAATCAATACAAGGAATGTTGTGTAACCTACTAATATAAATAGTAGTGATAGTAAGGCTGCGTTTATTATTGGCTTGTTTCGTTTTGTTGTATAGTACAATCCAAACACCATTGCTGCTATTAGAATTGCAAAATACACTATTGTACCGGTGTTAAATGGTGCTCCGATAGAATTAGTAAAGAATATCTCAAACTTACCTGCAAATATTACTATGTAAGGTACTACAAAGTAAAGTATGAATGCAACTAAGAGCATTGATATTACTCCAACTAAGACAAATTTCTTTTTCTTTCCTTTTTGTACATTAGGGAATTTCTTGAAGTAATAGACGTATGTGATTGCCGGAATTGCCAATAAGTTAAGCAAGTGGACGCCTATGGATATTCCTATCAAGAATGCTATCAATATAAGCCAACGTAGGTTGTGTGTATCTTCGGCTTGCGATTCCCATTTCAAGATTGCCCAAAATACTATGGCGGTAAAGCATGAGCTCATCGCATACACTTCACCCTCTACGGCTGAATACCAAAATGTATCTGAGAATGTATAAGCCAAACTACCGATTAGACCACTTCCAAATATGGCTATCATTTGTGCTGTTGTCATTTCGGCTTGGTCTTTTACGAATTTCTTTGCCAGCATCGTAATTGACCAAAATAGAAACAAGATTGTAAAGGCACTGCTTATTGCACTTAATGCGTTAATTGTATAGGCTACCTTTGTTAAATCGTCTCCTGCAAAGTTAGAAAACAAAGCTCCAAGAAGTTGAAACGTTGGTGCTCCCGGTGGATGTCCTACTTGTAGTTTGTCAGCTGTTGCAATATATTCTCCGCAATCCCACCACGATGCTGTAGGTTCTGCTGTCATTAGATAGACTGTGCTTGCTACCAAAAAGACCGCCCAACCTAAAACGTTGTTTATTAAGTTATACCTTTTCATTATTTTAGTTTGAATATTTATTTCTTGATTTTAATTCACTGAATCTTGATTTCAGCAAGAACGAATCTTGGTTTTGAAAAATTGTTTCTTGATTCTATTTTCAGGATCAAAAAAAATTACCAATCAACTCTTTGACGCTTTATCGGCATTGTCATACATCTTGCTCCACCTCCACCTCTTGGCAACTCAGCTGCTTCAAAGGCTACAACAAATCTCTCATGTGCGTTCATATCTTCTTTACCGCTACAAACATCTTCTGCTTTCAAAATATCAAAACCTGCATTATTCAAAGCCTCTATTGTATGTGTATTTCTAGCATAGCCTAATACTTTACCCTCTCCTAATGCGAAGAAGTTAGCTCCTGAATGCCATTGTTCTCTTTGTTGATACCACGAATCGTTTCCTCCACACAATACCGGCTCTAGGTCAAATCCAAGCTGCTTTGTTGCTTCCAAGAAATTGTTTCTTTCATGGTAGCGAATTTGTCCGTTATCTATTTCGATATGTGTTGTATTCAATCCACTATTACTGTTCAATATGATTGGTGCATAAGCCATACACTTATCTTTTGCCAACATTGTGAATACCATATCCAAGTGAATGAACGATTCAGGTTTGGTTGGAAGTTCTTGAACCACTATATGCTGACGTGTTTTTCTTGATGCAAAATATTGAGTCAAGAATTCGATTCCTTTTTTGTTTGTTCTACAACCATTACCTATGAAAAGCACATCCTCTCTCGCAATTAGAACGTCACCACCCTCAGTGTGAGCTCCCTCAACAAGTTTTGGATTGATAGTACTTACGCCAAAGTGATTCTTGAAAATTGATTCCATGATGTAGCTTTCTCTGTCTCGAACATCTGTACTCATAGAGTGGATTAACACTTGGTCGTAAACAGAAGATGAAGCGTCCCTTGTGAAGAACAAATTATACAATGGGTTCAACATAAACCTAGTTTGCTCAAACTCTTTTGGGTGAACGCCAGCTACATAAGGGTATCCCTCAATCAAAAACCTTGCTAGTTGTTCCGAAGGTAAAGAGACCAATTCAGCAAATAAAAATTGTCTATCTTCTTTTTGTAATATCTTGTTAAGTAAATCTGATTTTGCAGAATTATTTTCCAATACTGCTGCAAGCAAATCAACTACCTGATAAGTTTTTGTCCACTTTGACAAAACGCCTTCAAAGGCTGAATATTCTTTTTTTGCAATCCTCAAATTCAAAAGGTCACTGTACAAAGCCTCTTGAATATTCATAGGAGTCATTTGTTCAATTTCTATACCCGGAGTGTGAAGTATAACACCATCTAATCGTCCTATCTCCGAATTTACTTCAATAAAATCCATAAAATTTATTTAGGTTACACCATAATCAAATACTATCTCATTAGTATTAAAACTGCAAATATAAGATTTTTTTTTCAAGCCACAAAATTTAGCGAGCAACGGAATCTATCAATGTTTTAATATATTCATCTGAAGGATTGGAATACACACTGTCAGCCTCGCCAATTCCAACCACCTTTCCCCTACGCATAACCATCATTCTATCTGAAACATACTTCACAACAGCGAGATCATGTGAGATAAAAATATAGGTTAATCCGAATTCATTTTTCAAATCAGCCAAAAGGTTCAACACCTGAGCTTGAATACTTACATCTAAAGCAGAAACTGACTCGTCACATATAACAATTTTGGGTTTAATGATTAAAGCCCGTGCAATGCCTATTCGTTGTCGTTGTCCACCTGAAAATTCGTGCGGATAGCGATTATAATATGCTGCGTCCAAACCAACTTTCTCCATCAGTTCTTCAACCATCATACGCCTCTTTATAGCGTCTGTTTCAATGGAATAAGTTTTCAAAGGCTCTCCTATTGCTTCTCCAATTGTTATTTTAGGATTTAATGAAGAGTAAGGGTCTTGAAAAATTATCTGAATTTCCTTTCTTAACATCTTCAAAGCCGTTTCAGATAAATGATTCAAAGGCTTACCCTCAAAAATCATATTTCCCGAAGAGGTCTTTACCAATTGCATAATTGCTCTTCCAAGAGTACTTTTTCCACAGCCCGATTCACCAACCAATCCCAAAGTTTCACCTTTATATAGTTCAAAACTCACATTATTGACTGCTTTAAGGCTTTTCTTTTTTCTTCCGAGCAGTGATTTTTCTATTACATATTCAACTTCCAAGTCTTTAATTTGCAAAATTGGTTCTTGAGAATATAAGATAGAATGAGCATTCGAGCGTTCGGAAGGTAAAATTTTGACAAACTCACATTTTTGTTCATTCATATAATCCTCAACAGTAGGCAAACGCTTCGGACGATAATCCATCGGAGGTCGGCAAGCAAGCAATCCTTTTGTGTAAGCATTTTGCGGATTGTTGAACACCACATCCTTATCTCCCGTTTCCACAATATTACCTTTATATATAACAGCAATTTTATCGGATATACTACGAACAATTCCTAAATCATGAGAAATAAACAGAACACCCATACCATATTTTTGCTGAATGGCTTTTATCAATTCTAAAACTGCTTTTTGCACACTTACATCTAAGGCAGTGGTTGGCTCATCAGCAATAAGCAAATCAGGTTTGCATGCAATAGCCATTGCAATCATCACCCTTTGTTTTTGACCTCCCGAAAGTTCATGTGGATAAGCATTAAATATTCTTTGTGGTTCGGGCAGCAAAACCTCTGCAAACAATTCCAAAGTTCTCTTTTCGGCGTCCTTTTTACTACAATTATCATGTTGAAGAATCATTTCAACAACTTGTTTTCCGCATTTACAAACAGGATTAAGCGAAGTCATCGGTTCTTGAAATATCATTGAGATTTTTCCTCCGCGATAATGTCGCATTTCTTTTTCGCTTAGCTTTAACAAATCGACAGAAGAGTTAAACAATATGCTGCCTGCTATTATTTTTGCGTTATTTTTGTCCAACAAACCCATGGTTGCAAGCGCAGAAACACTCTTTCCGGAGCCGGATTCACCAACTAAACCGAGTGTTTCGCCTTTTTTTAGAGAAAAATTCACACCTTTTACAACTTCTCTCCAAATTCCATTGGAACGAAATTCTATATGAAGATTTTCAATCTTTAACACATCTTCACCTATCTGTGTTTCAGTTATTTTGTTTTCAAGATTCATAAGTTTGTCTTTTGATTTCCTCACAACAAATCTTTGCAAAGTTAATTCAAGAACGAGAAAAAAGAACAAAAAATTTGAAAAAAGTTGCAGAAAATTTTGTCAGAATCAAAAAAGGTAGTATCTTTGCAAACGCAAAAGGGGGAACAAAACGATGATTCCTCGAAGGATTGTCCCGTGGTGTAATGGTAACACAACTGATTTTGGTTCAGTCATTTCAAGTTCGAGTCTTGACGGGATAACAAAAAGGATTAGCTTCGGCTAATCCTTTTTTTCTTTTACCCCAAA
>JAGBSA010000220.1 GCA_017632095.1 Bacteroidales bacterium
AGGACTTGTCTATAGTTATAAAGAAAATTATGATGAGGCTTTGAATTGGTATAAGAATGCGTTAAAAATACAAGAGCGAGTTTTAGATTCTCTTAGTCCAGATTTAGCAACAACGTACAACAATATAGGAATTGTATATAGGAACAAAAACGATTATAATCAGGCTTTGGAATGGTATAATAAATCATTGAATATTAGAAAACAGATTTTAAATCCTATGAGTATAGATTTAGCAGTATTATACAATAATATAGGGGTTGTTTACTATGATAAAGGCGATAACGATGAGGCATTGGTATGGTATAATAATGCGTTGCAAATAGAAGAAAAGGTTCTTTATTCAAAGAGTCCTTCTTTAGCTGTTTTATATAGCAACATAGGAAGTGTATATTTAGATAAAAGGAGTTGCGATGAAGCTTTGTATTGGCTACACAAGGCTTTGAATATTCAAAAGGAAGTTTTAGATTCTTTAAATTTATCTTTGGCAACATCTTACAATCATATAGGACTTGCATATGGTCATAAAAAAAACTATGATGAAGCATTAAAATACTATAAAAAAGCATTGTCTATTAGAGAAAAGGTTTTAAACCCATTGAGCCCAGATTTAGCAATTATATATAACCATATGGGTTTGTTATACAAGAATAAAGGACTTTTGGATAATGCATTAGAATACTACGAAAAAGCTTATGCAATAGATAAAGAACTTTTAGATCCACTTAGTCCAAATTTGGCTATATCATACAATAATATAGGAAATGTATATTATGATAAAGGAGAGTATAATGAGGCTTTGAAGTATTATAAAAAAGTATTGGCAATTCGTGAGAAAATTATGGATCCATTCAGTATGGATTTAGCAATCTCATATAACAAAATAGGAAATTTATATCAAAAAAACGGAAACACCTCTGCTGCATTAAAGTGGTATAAAAAAACTTTAAAGATATATGAAAAGGTTTTAGATCCTATGAATCACGATTTAGCAATATTGTATAGAAATATGGGTGTTATTTATCATAATAGAAAAAATTATAATGAAGCATTAAAATGGTATAAAAAAGTTTTAAAGATAGAGGAGTTGCTCTTAGATTCTCTTAATGTAGATTTGGCAGTTATATATACAAATATAGGTAGTGTGTATGGCGGAAAATTAGAATATGGTAAAGCTTTGGAGTATTTTGAAAAGGCATTACCATGTTATATTGCTAATTATGGAGAAGAAAATAGAAATACACAAGAGCTAAAACAAATTATGGAACGCTATAAAGAGGTTATGGAAGAAAAAAATAATGCAAATCTAACAATTATACGCTGAAAATTTTGTAATGAATATTCCAAAATATACTTTTTAAAAGAGTTGATTTTTTGAAACTAAGAAAAGAAAATGAGATGAAGAATATTACAATTATCGCATTAAGCTTTTTGCTTTTTGCGAGCGGGTTTTCACAAGCACAAAAGGTGAAATATCCTACAAGAAAGGGAATTGTGCAAGAGGCAACAATGATAATGGACAAGAATGGCAAGCCTAAGAAAAAACCTTTGGCGGGTGTGAGGATTTTTACGGGCAAAGGAGTTTCCAATTTGAGCAATGCAAAAGGAGAATTCACCTTAACGCCCGACGCAGTGCCTTTCAAAATTACCCAAGTCAAGAAAAATGAATACACACTCCTAAGTCCCGAGCAAGGAACAAGGACTTATCAAGACAATAATGAGATTTTGGATGTGCTTATGGTGAGCGACAAAACTTTTAACAACCGTATGGACTCTAAAATGAAGATTGCAACAGAGGAAAGGGAGAAAAAGAAAAACCAAGCACTCGAAGAAATCAAGCAACAAAAGGATGAGGGCAAGATAAAGTATGGAGAATATCTCGAAAAGCAGGATTCGATAAACAAAGCCTACGATGAGCAGATGAAACGCTTGGCTGAATTTGTGGAAAGGAGCTGTAAGGAATTTTTTAAAGGGATGGAGCAAATCGATAAAGAGATTGACGATTGCATAATGGAAGGCGACTACCTTAAAGCCGACTCTTTGCTTATCTCAAAAGGCTATTTCAATGAGCGAATCAAGAATATAGAAAAATTAAAGCAGGTTACAGACCAATATATCGAAGACGCAGTGTCCGATTGTTGGAAATACTCCGATATAAACCGCGATAAAGTAAATTACACCAACGCCTTGCTATACTTAGACACCGCAAGAGTATTACAAGAAAAGTACTTAGAACCCCTACACCCCGATTTGGCAACTACATATAACGAAATAGGAGGTGTGTACTCAAACAAAGGCAATTTAGACGAAGCTTTGAAGTGGTATAACAAGGCATTGAAGATTGACGAGCAAGTATCAGACCCGTTAAGTCTCGATTTGGCAACCACATACAACAATATAGGAATTGTATATTCAGAAAAAGGCAATTTAGATGAATCTTTAAAGTGGCATGAGAAATCATTAAAGATTCGAGAGCAGGTGTTGGATCCATTAAGTCCTTCTTTGGCAATTTCATACAACAATATAGGAAATGTATACGCATATAACAGAAATTTAGACGAAGCATTGAAGTGGTATGATAAAGCCTTGCAGATTCAAGAGCAGGTATTGGATTCGTTAAGTTCCGATTTGGCAACTGCATATAATAATAAAGGATTTGTATACTCTGAACAAGGAAATTTAGACGAAGCTTTAAAGTGGTTAGAAAAAGCCTTGAAGATTGACGAGCAAGTATTAGACCCGTTAAGTCCCTCTTTGGCAACCTCATATAACAATATAGGAACTGTATACTATGATAAAGGTAATTTCGACGAGGGTTTAAAGTGGATAGAGAAAGCTTTGAAGATTCGAGAGCAGATATTAGATTCATTAAGTCCTTATTTAGCTAGATCATACAATAATATAGGGGTTTTATACTCAAATAAAGGTGATTTAGACGAAGGTTTAAAGTGGTTAGAGAAATCATTAAAGATTCGAGAGCAGGTATTGGATCAGTTAAGTCCAGATTTGGCATTATTATACAAGAATATAGGAGTTCTATGTAAAAAAATAAACAACGACAACAAAGCATTGGAGTATTTCAACAAAGCCTTGCCGGGATATATCAAGAATTATGGAGAAGAACACGAGAGAACAAAAGAAGTAAAGCAAAATATAGAAGAATGTAAGCAGGCTTTGGGAGAATAAAAACTACATATATATATAATATGAAGAAGGAAAAGAAAATTAAAACTGCGAATGGGTTTGAGTATTTTGCGTTTGTAAGTTATAATAAGGAGGATGAAAGGGCGGCAAAGGCGATGCATCGTACTTTGGAGCAGTGGCGTTTGCCTGCTTCTTTGGTTAAGAAGAGGGAAATGGAGCGTCGTCCGATGCGAAATATGTTTTTTGCCCCTTCGAACATAGTTCCAAGAGAATTGGAAGAGGAATTGAAAAGAAATCTTGAGGTCTCGGAGCATTTAATCGTTGTTTGCTCGCCTACATCGGCTAAGTCTGAGTGGGTAGGCTTTGAGATAGATTATTTTTGCAACCTTGGGCGTAAGGATAAGGTGCATTTGATAATTGTAGATGGCGAGCCGAAAAGTCAAGACGCCGAAAAGGAATGTCTGCACCCTAATTTGAAAAAGCATTTCAAAGACTTGCTTGCTGCAAACATAAAAGAAAAACATTTCAAACTGCCTTATCTCAACCGACAACGTGCATACGTGCAACTGATTGCCTCAATGCTTGATTTGAACTTTGACGTTCTTTGGAAAAGACATCAAAGAAGATTGATAGAACGTTGCTTTATGATTTTTTTGTTGGTGGTTGCTTTTGTGCTTTCGCTTTTTGCAGTCTATCAAATGAGCAAACCGATTGATGTAAGGCTGTGTCTTAATGAGAAAACTTTGCATAACTCTAATCTTCCACCGTTAAGCAATGCGAAAGTGAGTTTGCAGATTGGAGAAAACACGTTTGAGAAAACTATAAATACGTTTGATGATACGTTGGTCTTTTCTCCAATTCCTCGTTCTTCGCTTAAAGAGAGTGCAAGACTGAAAATTGTTTGCAAGGATTGGATTGAGGTTGATACAACCCTTATTCCAACAAAGATAATGTGCATTGATATGAGCAGAAACCCATCTGTGTATGGCGAATATGAGGGAGAGCTTTGTAGTTATAAGACCGGCGAAACGCTTGCTAACTATAAATTTTCTGTTGAGGGCGTTGAGTGTGTTACAGATGAGAATGGAAGGTTCAAAATCTTTGTTCCGTTGGAAAAACAAAAAGATACAATGCTTTTAAAGTGCGATTTGAATCCGCAAGGCTTTCCTGTGATGTTCAGAAGAGATAACGGAGTAACTTTTTATCCTGATTATGAGGAAGAAGATAATGAATAAAATAAATAAAACTATGAAAAACGAATACAAACCAAAGCCATTAGATACATCAGATGTGATTTTAGGGAATGAATTGCAAGATTTAGTGGAAGAAATGGCGAAAAATGTTCACGAAGTGTGGGCTCAAACTCGATTAGAGCAAGGTTGGGTATATGGAAAGGAGAGAAACGATGCCTTAAAGCAACATCCTTGTCTTGTGGCCTATGAAGAATTGCCGGAAAGTGAAAGGGAATATGATAGAAATACTGCTTTGGAAACCTTAAAACTTATCTGCAAACTCGGATTTAAAATTTTAAAAGAATAACTCTTTGCTTTAAAAAAATAAAACAGCGTTTC
>JAGBSA010000221.1 GCA_017632095.1 Bacteroidales bacterium
CACTTAAACTTTTCTTGCTCCAACTGTTTCTTAGTTTCTTCAAGATTTCCGCCCATTTCGATTGAGAAAACCTCGAAGTCGTATTTCTCTTTGCTCGAATTGTAAAACTCTTTCAATTCATCAATATTCTTTTTACAACTCTCACAACCTGCACTCCAAAAGAATACAACCGTATATCTTTTCTTCAAATCATACAATTGCAGATTCCTATTTTCCATTGTTTGAGCCGATATATTCGGGAAAGGCTTTCCGGGTAAGAAATTACGAATTTCATCAATTTTAACTTGATGAAACTCCCTCTCATTCAAAGGCATCCAAGGTGTATATTTGTCATTAATCAAAGAATCTACTATTTTAGTATAGAGAACTTCGTTAAAGGAGAATGGCAATCTTGGTAATTTCGACAAATAAAGGTCAATTATATAATCAGAATAAAGTTCACCTCCCCTACTATTTGCCAAATCGACAAAGTATTTGAAAGATGCAAACACTGAATCGGCATTTTGCATTGTCAATTTATCGAGATAGGTTTGAAATTTCTTGTAAAAATAAGGCGTACCCATGATTCTACTATCACGAAAGTCGAATCCGTCCCAATAATGCTTGCGGTAAACATAGGCATATTCTAAGCCTGTTTCTTTTTTCACCTCACCTTTTTCATCAAAATACTTTTTTGGCATATCAGGTTGAGAAATTGCTCTAACCAACACGCTCATTATATTTTCGGGATAGTTTTTATAGAAAGCATTTTGGTAATCGGTAAACTCCTTTCTTGCTTTGAGCATAACGGATTGAATAGAGTCTTGCTTCTCTGGCTGATTCTTTATAGCAAGTTTTCCTTCGTACAACACCTTGCGATAATCCTTATTCATCTTTTGGTATTCCAAATAGCGATCATTTTCGATTGAACCTTTCACCTCATAGAATCCATCGGGGAAAATAGAGAGTGTAAACTCTGTTTCTTTATCTAAAACAAAGCTAAACATATCTTCCTTTGCCGAAGACACCACTACAATACCAGGATGTTGCTTTCCAATCACCTCAAAGCTTCCGTCGCTCTTCATTTTCAAGCTATCCAACAAAAGATTATTCTTTTCGCCAAATGCACCTTTCAGATAAATAACACTATCAGCAAAATCGTGTATCCACAATTTCACTTTATATTCTTTGTATTGAGCATTTACCTCCAAACATACAAACATTAAAAAAGCAAATGCAAACAATCTTCCGATGTTTCTTAGATTCATTTCAGTAATATTAAAGTTTCAACTTACCACTATCCAACAATTCCATAATCTTTGCAATATTATCTGCTTGGATATTTTTAGCTACTATCACATTATTTCTATCTAATATGTAGATTGCAGGAGTCTTTACTACATCAAAGTAATCTCGCCAATCATAATTTGCAACCAATCCGTTCACATTAACCCATGACAATTGCTTTTCTTCGATAAACTTTTTCCAATGTACAGTATCGCTTTCGGTATTCACCGCCATAACTTGCAAATCGTAAGTTTCCTTGTATTGTTTGTAGAATTCGTGATACTTAGGTATCTCTGTACTACAGTGACCGCAATCAGGAGACCAGAATATTAGGATTTTGTATTTGTGATTCATTGTTACAAGGTCATGCCATTGATCATTCACATCGGGACATGCAAGATTTGGAACAGTTTTTCCAATCAATAGATTTTCCCATTTCTCTGCTCGCAAAACCTCTGTTTCTATTGCCGATGGTGAAAGCCACTCTGCCTTACCTGTTTTGAAGTATCGCTTCACCATTTCCACATAATCCTTATCGTGTCCCATAATTGGACTTTGCAAATACCTCTCTGTTATGTTGTGCATCAAATATCTGCTCATTGCTTTTGAGCCTTTAGCTTTTTCTATCAACAAATCGGCATAAACCAAAACAGAATCCACACTTTCGTATTTCATGACATTGTTCCAGAAATATTCATATGAACGATGGAAAACACCAGAAGGTGTTCTTAAAAGTCCACTACAAGACAAGTCTATGTTATCAAAAAAATGTTGTTTGTAGTAATACCAACGACGATGACTCCATTCAACGCTATCCGGTTTTCCATTTTCATCATTATAAACAGGAAATTCGGGAAGAACAACAGCTTTTGTAGCTTTCAACACCTTGCTTAAAAGATGTTGAGGATAGGTTTCAATAAATTGAGTCTTCAAACTATCTCCATATTCTTGCAAAGCCTTATTCCTCCTTTCGTATTCTTCAGCTGTGATAGTAGATTTTTCTTTCATCAATTTTGACACTGAATCGTTCAAGGGCTTATTTGCTTTCATATATTCGTAATATATTTTAGCAGTTTCTGAACCCTTTACCTTAATATTATAAGTCCAATCGCTATCATCTGTTTTCAAAGAGAATTTCTTATCGTTATCTATCATCAATTCGCAGAACTTACCCTTTGTTGTGCTGAAAAAATAGATTCCACTCTCCAATGTTTTGTCTTGTTTCTTGAACATGAACTTACCTTTATTGTTCCAAGCTGTATCGATTGCGTAAGTCTTATCGAGATAATAATGTCCTAAGATTAGGCAACTATCTTTACAATCTTTGATTTCAAGTTTTATTTCATATTGTGCAAATAAGGTTTGAACACTTCCTAAAATGGCCAAGGATAAAATCAAAATCAGTTTCTTCATTTCTTTATATAATTTCAAGTTTTCAAAACTCTGCAAAGTTAATACTTTGCTATAATAATAGACTACGAAAAAACAAAAAAGTAAACACTAAGAGTAAAATATTTTTTTAACTTTGCAAAAAATACAATCCAAAATATGATTACTTCGGTTAATGATTTCAGAGAATTGGTTGCCCAAGTTGGTGAAATAGATGAAATAATGATTGATGTCGAAAAAGCAGAAGGCATATACGTTTGGGACACTTCGGGAAAGCGTTATATGGATATGCTCAGCGGAATTTGCGTTGGAAACATCGGACATAGGAATCCAAAAGTAATAGATGCTGTAAAAGAGCAGCTTGATAAGTATATGCATGTAATGGTTTACGGAGAATTTGTTCAGAGTCCTCAATATAAATATATGAAACGATTGAAGGAGTTATTGCCTGAAAGTCTCAGTCAAATATTCTACGTAAACTCTGGTTCGGAAGCAATAGAGGGAGCAATGAAAGCAGCAAAACTATTCACAGGACGAAGTGAGATTTTATCATGTCGAGGAGCCTATCACGGCTCTACAACAGGTGCTGTTGCCTTACTTTCTCAAGAAGAATTCACTCGAAAGTTCCGCCCACTGATGCCTGATTGCAACAAAATAGAATACAATAACTTTGAAGACTTAGAGCGAATCACCGAAAGGACTGCTTGTTTGATTGTAGAGCCTATTGCAATCGGTCAAGGGGTTCGCCTTCCTGAAAACGGCTGGCTTCAAGCTGTGAGAAAGAAATGCGATGAAATGGGCGTAGTTCTTATCTTTGATGAAATACAAACAGGATTCGGTAGAACAGGAAAGCTTTTTGCGTTTGAACATTTTGAAGACGTCTATCCGGATATTCTTTGCATTGCTAAGGGAATGGGAGGCGGCATGCCTATTGGGGCATTCGTCGGACGCAATGACATAATGCAAAGCCTAAACAACCATCACCCATTGATAGGACACGCTTCTACCTTTGGCGGACACCCGATTGGTTGCGTTGCTGCTTTGGCTACGTTGAATTGTATCATAGATGACAAACTTATGGAGGGCGTTGAAGAAAAGGGAAACAGATTCCGTCAAGAGCTTTCGCACCCTCTGATTAAGCAAGTGAGAGGAAAGGGCTTGTTTAACTGCATTGACTTCGATGAACGATTAGATTGGCAAGAGGTATTAAAGGCTTGCTTTGCCGAAGGCTTGATTACAGGCACTCATCTTTTCAATACTCATTCTTTAAGCTTGAAACCGGCATTGATTATCACAGATGAACAAATCGAAGAAAGCATTGTTAGATTCAAAAAGGCATTTGACCGATTCTGATTAGACCAATTAGTCGTTTTGCCTTTTTGATAGTACTAACTTATACTTTTGAATCTGTGAAAAAAGGCAAAAAAGACGATATTTTATTCGTATCAATACTGTTGTTATTATGCGCTTTAATTATTTTCTTTTCTTATTTGGGTTAAAGGAAACATTAAAGCAAGTCGATATGAGAAAGTTTTGAAGAAAACTAATAAAAGAATCGCCGAACTAAAGTTTGAAATACAACTTCCGTTCGGCGATTTCGTTTAATCTATTTTCAAGATTTATTTTTTCTTACCTTGATTTGCAACTTCCTCCATCAACTTTTTCAAAGTCTCTTCGTCAGCAAGGAAACGATCTTGTTTCAATGTAAGGTCGTCATTCAACTCAAACAAATAAGGAATTCCTGTTGGGATATTGAATTTGATGATTTCCTCATTTGTCATTTGCTTCAATGTCTTAACGATACCTCTCAATGAGTTTCCGTGAGCAACAACCAAAACGGTATCATTTGTTTCAAATGCCTTCAATATGTTGTTTGTATAGAATGGCATCAAACGATTGATACAGTCTTGCAAGCTTTCTGTCAATGGAAGTTCGTTTCTGTCAATTCCTTCGTATCTTTTGTCCATGTAAGGAGAACGTTCGTCTTCTGCCTCCAAAGCTGGTGATTGTACATCGAAGCTTCTTCTCCACAACAATACTTGTTCTTCCCCAAATTTCTCAACTGCCTCAGTCTTATTCTTACCTTGCAAATCGCCATAAGACTTTTCGTTCAAACGCCAACTCTTTTCAACAGGAAGATAATCCATATCCATTGCGTCAAGTATGTTGTTCAAAGTCTTGATTGCTCTTTTCAAATAAGAGGTAAAGCAAACTTGAGGAGCCAATCCTTCTTGTTTCATTGTTTTTCCTGCATTCAATGCTTCCTCTACTCCTTGTGCTGTAAGATCTACGTCAGTCCAACCGGTGAAAAGGTTTTTCAAATTCCATTCACTTTGTCCATGTCTTACCAAAATAAGTTTCTTCATATTCTTTAATGTTTTTATGTTATTTTTTCTTTGTATCGCTTTTCAATTTCAAACTTTCTATATCAACAATCTTTCAGGTCTTTCCTGCAAATGCCAATATCAAAATCACCACTCCCAACAATATGAACGGCAAACTTAGTATTTGTCCCATATTCAATACCATTGCTGCCTCCCAAGCCTCTTGCACCTCTTTCCAATTTTCGATTATCAATCTCGATAGAAAGACTATAACCAAAAAACCTCCAAACAAGACTCCGTTTTTAGGTTTTCTATTTTGAGAAAGATAATACCACATAAGCAATACAAAACATAGGAAATAGGCTGCTGCTTCGTATAGTTGGGTTGGATGCTTTGGTACTCTCTCATAGTTTTGTGCAAAGATGAATCCCCAATCGCTGCCTGTAGCAACTCCATATATTTCGCTGTTTGCAAGATTGCCTAAACGGATAAACATACCTGCCAAAGCAATGATAATAACTAATCGGTCTAATACCCAAAACATAGGTAGCTTTGTCTTTCTTGAATAAAGCCAAACTGCAACCAGTATTCCTATTGCACCGCCATGAGATGCCAATCCTTGATAACCGATAAATCGCCAGCCACTATCGGTAATCTTTATCGGCAAAAGCATTTCCAAAGGGTTGGATAGATAGTACGATGGTTCGTAAAACAAACAATGTCCCAACCTTGCACCAATCAGAACTCCGAGAAAGACATAGAAAGCCAAAGTATCAAGATAATTAACCGGCACTTTCTCTTTGTCAAAAACAATATTCTTCAAAATCAAATAGCCAGCTATGAAAGAAAGAACAAACAACAGTCTGTACCACCTCAATTCCAACTCACCTATACTAAATGCC
>JAGBSA010000222.1 GCA_017632095.1 Bacteroidales bacterium
ATTCTGAAGAAATCAATCGTACATTGGAACAACTGAATATTATCTATGGAATGGCAGAGGCTTATGAGGAACAATTGAGAGAGCCACCTGCATTTCTATTGCAAAACTCCCTCGAAGTAGAATAAAACCTCAATTCTGCAAACTTTCAATTCCGAAAAAACAATTCTTCGTTTTAATTTTCTGAAACTTGAATCTAATTTTCCAAAACGCCGTTTCGTTCACACCCAAACTTCGTTTCACTCAAAGCGGATTAAAGTTCGAGTTTCATAACAATAGGGAAGTGGTCGCTTACTCCGCCTTGATAATTCATTCCCTTGTAGGTTGAGAATGGTATATTCAGCTTATTTTTCGGGTTATTGTCGATTAGGAAGTCTTCCATAAAGATATGGCACTTCTGTTGGGCGTCCAATTTGCTTAAAATAGGATTGCTGACTATGAATTGGTCGAAACAGAGGTATTCACCGTTGTAAACATAGGAGCCGGTTTTGTGTTTGTAGTTTTGCATTAAGTTTTGAAGGAAGGATTGTGGGGTATAGGTATGAAAACTCTTTGTTATGGTAGAATCCCATGGGTTGTCGTTCATGTCTCCCATTACAATAAAGTTCTCTTCGCCCTTTTCTTTCAATTCTTTTATGTGATTATACACTTTGTTGAAGATTGCCATGCGGAGATTCTTCTTTGCGTTATGCTCTCTTCTCGAAGGAGCATGCACAACGTAGATATGGAGTTTGGTTTTCTCTATTTCTCCACATACATACAGTACATCTCTTGTGCGATCTTCTTCGTTGTCTGTCGGAAAGCTTATTTTGGAATGCTCAATGAGCTTGAAGCGTGATGGACGGTAGAGAAAGGCTACGTCAATTCCCCTTAGGTCGTCGGAATTGTAGTGAATAAATTCGTAGTTGCCTTTTCTGAGTGGTGTATCTTTGCAAAGGTCGCTCAGACACTTGTCATTTTCTATTTCACACAAGCCTATAATTGTCGGCAATGAGCCTTCACCGGCTGCAATGTAGGTTTTTGCGAGTTGGTTCTTCTTTTTGTGGTAACGTTCAAAGGTCCAGCGTTTCTTTCCCTTGGATGTGAAGTCGTCATCTTGTGAACGTGAATCGTTGGTTGGACAAAAGAAGTTTTCGCAATTATGGAATACAATGACGTCTTTTTGAGCCATTATTATATTTGGTAGCATGCAAAAAAGCAAAGCAAGACTCTTTGTTCTGCTTTGACCTTTGCTTGGGCTGTTCTTTGCTTTAATTTTCATTGTTCCATTAAATAAGAAAAGCACCGCCGCCTTCCTTGTTAGCGGAGGTGCTTTTTGTGTGTGTTATTGTTTTGTTTGGATTATCCCTTGTAGAAAGGCATTTTTACAACAACAGCTTTCAACAATTTTTCTCTTACCTTGATAAATATTTCTGTGTCTTTTTTGCTGAATGCTGTTTGAACGTGTGCTGTTCCTATCGCAATTCCGCAAGATGGAGATTGAGTTCCTGAGCAAACTTTTCCTATTACGTTGCCTTCACTGTCGCATACCTCGTAGCCTTGGCGTGGAATACCTTTGTCAATCATTTGGAAACCTACCAATTTCTTGCTTACGCCGTTTGCTTTTTGTGCTTCCAAACGTTCTCTGTCGATAAAGTCGTTTCCATCTACGAATTTAGTAAGCCAATTCACGCCAGCTTCGATTGGAGATGTCTCATCGTCGATTTCGTGTCCGTAAAGGCAGAATCCCATTTCCAAACGCAATGTATCACGACAGCCTAATCCTGCAGGTTTAATGCCGAATTCTTGTCCTGCTTCAAAAACTGCATCCCATATTTTGTCAGCATATTGTTTGTCAAAGTAGATTTCGCATCCGCCAGCTCCTGTATAACCAGTTGTAGACAATAATACGTTTTCTACACCTGCGAATGTAAGATACTTAAATGTGTAATACTCCATGTCTTCTATCGGAGTATCGGTCAATTTCTGCATTGCCTTCAACGCTAACGGTCCTTGGACAGCTAATTGTCCGTAGTGGTCGCTTTCGTTTGTGAATTCTGTTCCAAGAGTCAAGCCCATCTCTTCTGCGATTTTGCTCATCCAAGCCCAATCCTTGTCTATGTTAGCAGCATTTGGCACCATGAAGTATTCTTCTTTTGATACTTGGTAAACCAACATGTCATCTACTATACCACCATTTCCGTTTGGTAAAACAGTGTAAAGAACCTTGCCGTCAAATAGGGTAGCTATATCGTTAGAAGTGCAACGTTGTACAAATTCAAAGGCTTTTGGTCCTTTTGCTCTGAACTCTCCCATGTGTGAAACGTCAAATACTCCAACTGCGTTTCTTACATTGTTATGCTCAATTACCAATCCTTCGTATGAAATCGGCATGTTGAAACCGGCAAATTCTGCCATTTTTGCACCTAAATCAATGTGCTTTTGTGTGAATGGTGTTGTTTTCATTCTGAATTATGTTTTTTATTTAACAATACTATAATTTACTATTTTGTTTTTTGGGACTGCAAAGGTAAGAATTTGTTGTGGTTATTCAAAGTTTTTGAGTTCTAAGTTTTTTCCATCCCATTCTACGTATGGACTTTTGATTTCCCACAAGCCTGTGTTTATATACCTGCTTTGATTGGAAAGTTTGACATCGCAACTGATATGTCTGTGTCCAAAAATAAAGAAATCAATCTGTTGTGTTTTGAGTTTGTTTTCGCAATATTTGTATATAGGTTCATCAAGTCCGCGATCTATTTTGTCGGATTCGGAGTGTGAATGTCTGCTTTTTCGACTCCAATTTGTTCCAATGGCAAATGCCCAACGTGGATGCAGGCATGCAAATAACGATATGCAAAATCTGTTTTTGAAAATCTTGTTTAAGAGTTTGTATTTTTTGTCTGAAGGGTCTAATCCGTCACCATGTCCAATTAAAAATGTCTTTTGGTTCATTATTATGGTGGAATTGCTTCTGTGAACGATGAATCCCAAATCTTTTTCGAAGTAATCTCTTATCCAAATGTCGTGATTGCCACAGAAAAAGTGGATTGCACAACCGTTGTCAGCCATTTGGGCTAACTTTCCAAGGAATCGGACAAATCCTTTGGGAACAACGTATTTGTATTCGAACCAAAAGTCAAATATATCACCAAGAAAGAAAATCTCTTTGGCATTCTGTTCTATCGATTCCAACCAACGAACTATGCGTTTCTCTTTTTGTAGGCTTTCTTCTTGATTTGGAACTCCTAGGTGAAAGTCGCTGACAAAATAAACCTTATTTCGAGTTTTCAGCTGCAAGTCGTTCATTATTCTCTCGTTCTTTTTGTTCTACAAAGCTTTTTAATGAAAGAGTATGTTGGTTGTTTGGTAGAGTTTTGCTAAGACCGTCTAATGTTTCTTTGTGCATTGTTAAGTCATGTCTGTAATCGAATAAAGGTCTTCCCTCAAATGTGCGATACAAAACGATGAGTGTTGTTAGTGATCCTTTATTTTTGCGTATGAAATTCTCACTATAAGCCAATTCTTGTGCGTGCATTTGTTGCAAACGCTTGACAAAAACATGCTTAACTGAATCAAGGTTGTTGATGTCATTTGATTTGAGGTAGTCACTCATTGATTTTAGAGTTTTTCTTACCTGAGAGTTGTGTGCGTTTACCTCTTTTAGCAGTTGCGATTCTTGAGAACCGTTCACTTCATAGCTGCCTGAGAAGTCTGAGGTTTCGGCTTTGATTGTGATTATCTCTTTTGCTTTTGGGCAAAGCGTGATGTAGTCGTCTTTTAGTGAGAGTGAATAGAGTGTTTCTTCTTCTAAGTTTATCGTTTTTGAGAACTTGCCTTTTTCATCTACAACTATGGTGTCTGCAGATTTGAATCCGGTTTTGCCAATTTCTGAAAGAATCAACTGACATGGTATTTCGCCGTTTAACTCTCCCGAAAGAATAAACGCATTCTCTTTTGGAGTTTGCTGTTTGTTGCAACTGAAAAAAAGTATTGAAGATAGAATAAGGTAAAATGCTTTTTTGGAAATTTTCATATTTATTTGTCTGTTTTGTGTGCTTGAATGAAATCGGCAATTGTTAATGCTGCCATGGCCTCAACAATAACTCCTGTTCTGAATATAGGGGCTAGGTCGTGCCTTCCTTGGTTCGCTACTTCGATTATTTGTCCCTCTTTATTCTTGCAGCGTAATGTGCCAATGCTTGCAATAGGTTTGAATCCAATGCGAAATACTATGTCTTCTCCATTTGATATTCCTGCTTGTATTCCTCCACTGTGATTTGTAAGAGTTCCGTTTGTTTCTTCCCAATGGTCAATGTCTTGGCTGCCATTGCGTTTAGTGCTTTCAAGTCCATCTCCTATTTCAAAGCTTTTTGCAGATGGTATGCTCATTGCAGCATGTGCCAAAACAGCTGAAAGTTTATCAAAAACAGGTTCTCCTAAACCCGCAGGGATATTTCGAATTGTGCATTTGATTATTCCTCCAAGGCTGTCTTTGTTTTGTAATGCTTCTTGTAATCTTTGTTCTGCTTCGGCTTTGTTTTGAGTATAATCGATACCTCCAATTTCTACTATTTCGGACTCAAATTCTATGTTGAATTGTCTTAAAAATAGTTTAGCCAAAGCTCCTGCAACTACTCTCGAAACGGTTTCTCGAGCAGATGCTCTGCCTCCTCCCGATGAGGAATTGATGCCGTATTTTTTGTAATAGGTAAAATCGCCATGTGAAGGTCTGAAAAGGTCTTGCAATTCAGCGTAATCACCTTTCCGAATGTTGCTGTTTCTTATCTGAAAAGCCAATGGAGTTCCAAGAGTTTTGCCATTGTCCAAACCACTCAAAAATTCAACAACATCTTCTTCTTTTCTGTTGGTTGAATATGTGTTTTTGGGTTTGCGTCTTTCTACTTCGCTATTGATGAAATCAAAATCTAACTTCACTCCGGCAGGAAAGCCCTCAACAATACCGCCGATTGCCTCAGAATGACTTTCTCCGAAACTTGTAAATCTAAATATTCTGCCAAAAGAATTGCCTGCCATAATAACGATAAAGAATAATCAATCTGCAAAGTTATTGATAAAGCTGCAATAAAACAAAGATATGAAATGCTTTTTTACTATTTCGCTTTTACAAAATCAAGTTTTAGCATTACTCAAACTTGATTTTAGTTTCTTAAAACGAAGAATTACGTTTCTAAAACGAAGAATTATTTTGCTAAGTTATGTGTTTGATTAATAGAATGCTTTTTGTTGTTGAAATTAGTTCGCAAAACAAAGAAACTAAGTCAATTTTTGATTTGAGCTTTCTTCGATTCAACGCCTCTTCTTTGTTAAGTAACAGCATGTAATAGCAATAGGTGTGAAGAAAAACCCAAAAAGGCTTTATTAAATGAAATAAACTTCCTATCTTTGCATGATTTTTAGAGCAAGAAGCAAAAAATAAAAAATATATAACTATGACAGCAAAAGATGTTATAAAGAAAGATGATGTTGTTATCAAGTTTGTCGGAGACTCTGGCGACGGAATGCAACTTACAGGTACGCTTTTCTCAGACACATCTGCGTTAGACGGAAACGATATTGCGACTTTTCCTGACTATCCAGCAGAAATTAGAGCTCCACATAACACTGTGGCAGGCGTATCAGGTTTTCAAGTTCACATAGGTAAACAAATATATTCTTCAGGCGACAAGGCAGATGTTTTGGTTGCTATGAACCCTGCTTCTTTGAAAGCGAATCTTAAGTGGGTTAAAGTTGGAGGAATAATAATTGTAGACGCCGATACATTCGAAGAAGGTGCTATTGAAAAGGCAGGCTATTCAGCAAATCCATTGGAAGATGATAGCTTATCTAATTACAAAGTCATAAAAGCTCCTATCACAAGCTTTACTTTTGAAGCAGTGAAGGAGATATTTACAGACAGAAAAGCGGCTTTGAAATGTCGTAATATGTTTGCCTTAGGTATGATATTCTTTATCTTCGGAAAAGGATTGGAACATACAGATGCTTATCTTGAAAAGAAATTTGCTAAAAAGCCTGAGGTGATAAAAGCAAACAAAGCAGTAGTTCGTGCAGGTTTCAATTTCTGTGAAAATACCGACGTAATGGAATACCAAATGCAAGTCGAAACTGCAGATATGCCTAAAGGAAGATACAGAAACATAACAGGAAACATTGCAACTGCTTGGGGTTTACTTGCAGCTGCTGAAAAGGCTGGGCTTCCGCTTTTCTTAGGTTCTTATCCTATCACACCGGCAACAGA
>JAGBSA010000223.1 GCA_017632095.1 Bacteroidales bacterium
ACTATGGCAAGATATACTGGTCCTAAAAGTAAAATAGCAAGAAAGTTCAGAGAGCCAATTTTTGGTGCTGACAGAGCGTTTGAGAAAAGAAATTATCCTCCAGGACAACATGGATTCAACAAAAGACGTCCAAAACAGTCTGAGTATGGAGTACAGTTGATGGAAAAACAAAAAGCAAAATACACATATGGTATTTTGGAAAAACAATTCCGTAACTTGTTCCACAAAGCTGCACGTAAGGGAGGTATCACAGGTGAAGTTTTATTGCAACTCATCGAATCAAGACTTGACAATGTGGTTTACAGATTGGGAATCGCTAAAACAAGAAATCAAGCAAGACAACTTGTATCTCACAAGCACATAACAGTAAACGGAAGGGTTGTAAACATACCTTCTTACTTGTTGAAAGCTGGAGATGTTGTTGGCGTTAGAGAACGTTCAAAATCATTGGAAATCATAGAAGACTCATTGTCATCAAGAGTAAGCTACTCTTGGTTAGACTGGGACGGAGCTAAAATGGAAGGTAAATTCATGAGCTATCCAGAAAGAGCAGACATTCCAGAAAATATCAAGGAACAATTGATAGTTGAGTTGTATTCTAAATAATAAATAACGAATAATAATGGCCATATTAGCTTTTCAACAACCTGACGAGGTTATCATGATAGAATCCGACGATTTCAAAGGGACATTCGAATTTCGTCCCCTTGAACCTCGTTACGGAGTTACAATAGGAAATGCACTTAGAAGAATCTTAGTATCATCTTTGGAAGGATTCGCCATAACCTCAATAAGAATAGAAGGTGTTAGACATGAGTTTGACACTATCCCTGGGGTTATAGAAGATATGACTGAGATAATCCTCAACTTGAAGCAATTACGTTTCAAGAGGCAAATAGAAACCGAAGAAAGAGAGAAAGTTCAGTTCAAAATCGAAGGAAAGAATGTATTCAAAGCCGGAGATATAAACGAATCTTTGAATGGCTTTCAAGTAATAAATACAGAGGTTGAAATCTGCCACATGGAGCCTTCTGTAAGTTTATCTATCGAGATGACCATAGAAAAAGGTAGAGGATATGTGCCTGCTGAGGAAAATAAGAAAGCGGATGATGTAATAGACACAATCGCAATCGACTCTATTTTCACACCGATAAAGAATGTAAACTACACGGTTGAACCTTATCGTGTTGAACATAGAATTGACTATGAGAAGTTATTGATTGAAGTAACTACCGATGGTTCTATCACACCAAAAGACGCTTTGAATGAAGCCGCGTCCATATTGATACAGCACTTCTTATTATTCTCAGATGAGAAAATTTCAATTAAGACAGACCAACAATCATCAACTGAAGAGTTTGATGAAGCAACTCTTCATATAAGACAATTATTGAAGACTCGTCTATTAGATTTAGACTTGTCTGTAAGAGCATTGAATTGTTTGAAGAGTGCAGAAGTTGAAACTTTGGGAGAATTGGTTGCATTCAACAAAGCAGATTTGCTAAAGTTCAGAAACTTTGGTAGAAAGTCTCTAACTGAGTTGGAAAATTTGGTTAAGTCGAAGAACTTGGAATTCGGTATGAATATTTCAAAGTATAAATTAGAAAAAGAGTAATAATAATGAGACACGGTTGTAAAGTAAATAAATTGTCAAGAACACACGCACACAGAGTTGCGATGTTATCCAATATGGCATCTTCATTGATTTTGCACAAGAGAATAAACACTACAATGGCTAAAGCAAAAGCTTTGAGAGGTTATGTTGAGCCGTTGATAACAAAAACAAAGGCTGACTCAACTCACCAAAGACGTGTGGTATTCAGCTATTTGCAAAACAAGGAAGCTGTTAAGGAATTGTTCGGTGATGTAGCAGCAAAGGTAGCTAACCGTAATGGTGGGTACACAAGAATATTGAAATTGGGCAGACGTTTAGGTGATGGTGCAGAGATGGTAATGATGGAATTGGTTGATTACAATGAAGCAATGTTGAAAGACACTGCAGCAACCAAGAAAGCAAAAACCACTCGTAGAGGAGGAAAGAAAAAAGCAACTTCAACAGAAGAAGTGGCAGCTCCTGCAGCAGCAGAAACAGAAGCAACAACAGAACAATCAGCTGAATAATATATCGGCAGGTAATGACGAAAGCGGAGGAGAGTTTCAAACTTTCTTCCGCTTTTTTTATGCTTTGACAAATCATTATCGAAATGTCTGAGCATTACTTTCGAAATGGAACTATCTAAAAATTGATGAGAATATCCTTGAAAAGAGTATAACCCCAATGTCTCACTGTATTTGTAAAGCAAAAAATAAACACAAAGATAGGGTAGCTTCCATATTAAGTGAAGAAAGAACGTTATTGAAAAAATCATAAAAAGTATTCCGAACAAACAATTGTATAAATCTGCACTTGAAATAAAAAAGCGTTAAATTCTATCTTTGTTTTGATAAATTGAA
>JAGBSA010000224.1 GCA_017632095.1 Bacteroidales bacterium
CAATGGCTAATATGCTCGATAAGCTTTATGATTCTCTTGAATTTGAGAAAAAAGCCGGTACAAACGAGTTTACAACAGTTTCAATGGGTGCTTTAACTTTAATATCAAGCTATCAATTGAATAGAGCTGTGGCTACATTCAACGAAGGTAAGTATCAAGAATGTATTCCTTTGTTTGAGAAGACTATAGAGGGCTCAAAGGTTAGCAAACAAAGAGATGTAACTGACAAATCTAAGCTTGTAATGGCTATGGCTTACGATGCATTGAAACAAAAAGACAAAGCAACTGAAATTTATAGAGAATTGGTAAAAGACGGTGCTAAAGAAAAAGAAGCATATATCAATTTGTATGTAGCAAATTCAGCTGCCAAGGAAATGGATAAAGCAATCAACGTATTGAAACGCGGTGTTAAAGTATTACCAAAAGACGCACAATTGAAAGCATTGTTGGGAGCAGCATACTTGCAAGCAGGAAACAAGGCTGAATGCGAAAACATGATTCAAGAACTTTTGAAGATGGGAGCAGAAAACCCTGAAATCTTGAACTATGTTGGAGGTATTTACCGTGATGCAGAGGATATTGCAAAAGCAGAAGAGTATTACAACAAATCACTTACTTTGAATGCAAATCAAACAGACGCATATCTTGGATTGGGAACAACATATTTCAACAAAGGAATCACACAATTGAAAGAAGCTGAGAAAGTTCCATTGGACGATATGACAGGTGCTTATGACAAAATGAAGAACGAAGCATTCGAATACTTCAAAAAAGCAATTCCAAACTTGAATAAGGTTTTGGAAACTAAGCCAAACGATTTCCAAAGTTTGAAAGCCTTGAGAAATATCTACTCACTTTTGAACATGAAAGCAGAATTCCAAGCAATCGATGCAAAATTGAAAGCAGGAAATAAATAAGATTTTTTTCGAGAATATCATATCGAATAAATAAATCGGGAGGAACGGTTCAAATAATAAAATAAGAACCGTTCTTTCTTTTTTATTACTTCTACTTTACATAATTGTAATTATGTGCCAAAAGAGGTTTTAGAAAATTCTTAGCTCAATCGACCAAATTCAAGCCAAATTTCCTCAATAAAAAAACAAAGATTCGTATCAGCTTAAACAACACACAAAAATACCTTAGCAACAATCCCAAAGAACCAAATCACAATTCGAAAACAACAAACTAAAAGTCTAAGGAAATAAAGAATAAAGTTCACGAAAAAAAATCAAGTTTTTTTCAAAAAAAACAAAGAAAAAATCGAAAAAAACAAAGAAATATTTTAAGAAAATCAAGTTTTTTCAAATCGTAATCAAAACTTAACACCAATCGATACAAAACAAAATAAATCCCGATTCAAAGATTCATATTCCGATATCATATTACAATTCGTCTTTTATGGCTTTGCACCAAGCAAGCATGGCAAATCCCCTATTTCAAATTCACTTACTAAATTTTGCAAAAAATACTTGCATATATCAAAAAAAAATAAGTTCTTTGCATATAATAGGAATAATTAGATTAAACACATAAAAATATTAGATGAAAGACACACTTGCACATGTAGCAGATACCTTGGCTACAGCAATTCACAAACTAGAAGAACACGGTCATCAGGTAGCGGCAAACCATGGTGAAGAAGTAGAATTAACCCTTCAAGCTTTAAGCCGTGAGGAAATTGGTATGATGGAAATTGGATTAAATGTTTTGGCACCAATATCGGTAATCCTTCTACTATCCTTATGGTATGGCGGACGAAATAGAATTCTTATAAGAAGAAAACTGCTTGGTATATTAGCCGGATTTGTTTTCTTCTTCGGATTTATTTTGTATTCTATAGGCTTTTATGATGGAGGGACAAAAGAATCGCTCTTAGCACTATTTTTACGTGCCGCTTTGTCCTCTGTTGAAATGTTTGCCTCCCATTCCGATATGATAGAAGTGCGACACGCTTGCCACGAAAGTGTTGTTTATATGATATCTTTCACCATTGTTCACTTTATGGCGGTGTCGTTAAGTCTTGAATTCTTATTACAAACCTTCCTGTACAAAGGCATGGTAAAGCGTAGGTTGAGGAAAAGAGTCAAGAAAGCAAAAAAAGTCTTTATATTTTGGGGTGTAAGTGAAATATCTACCTCCTTGGCAAAGATTGTTAATAGCTCAAATAGAAAAGATGACTATTTAATACTATTTTTCAAATTAAAGAAAGATGCACACAAAGCTCACAAAGAAGGATTTCTGAGTTTCTTATCAGCATCAAGCATTACCGTAGAGGATATAGAGATGTCCGAAAAGGTTAATGGTCTAGTCTTTTACAGCAATAACGAAAAAGCATCGAATGATTATTTTGAGAAACATCTAGAAAATATATTTGGCAAAGACAAATATTATTTAGAGGGTGCGGAGATTGAGAAAGTCGAAAACGAACTTGAACTTAAATTCAAAGAAAATTGCGATGATGAGGAATTAAATATTGCAAAAGAGAAATATAGAACTTTATTAAGGGAAAACAAAGGAAGTAAGTTCTCTATCTTTATATTGTCCGAAAACGAGGGTGATAACTTAGTGGAATTGGACAGATTATTACGCAGTGAGTTTGTAGAAAGCCATCGTTTAAACATTTCCTTCTACTGCCAAGCTCATAAAGATGCAAAGAATGTTTCTTTTGTAAGAGATGGAAAGAGCAATACCGAAATTGCTTATGTAGATTTGATAGACACATCTTTGTTGGCTATACAAAGCTTGAAGATTGACCAAAATCAACACCCTATAAACTTTGTAGAACATAACGATGAGGGTATTGTCACTTCTGAATTCAATTCATTGATTCTCGGCTTTGGAGACACTGCCAAAGAGGCATTAGCATATTTGTACGAATATGGAGCATTTATAGGTGAAGATGGGAACCGTTCAAAGTTCCATTGCACTATTATCGACAAAAACATAGAGATAAAAAAAGGAACATACCTATCACAACGTCCAGCCTTAAAAGATAGCGACTTATTGACATTTGAAAACTTAGGCATAGGAACGGCTGATTATTGGCAGAAAATAGACACGATAGCCGACAAATTGAACTATGTCATTATAGCAATGGGCGAGGATAGATTAAATATTTCAACAGCCATCGATTTATTCAATTATTGCTATCGTAAAAGAGAGGGAAAGCTAGACAATTTTGCAATATATATTCGCCTACATAAAGATTCGAATTTGAAATTTGTCAAAAAGATAATAAACTACTATAAAGTTGATAACAACGAATACATACGCGTATTTGGAACCTATGAAAGCATATTCATTGGTAGCACAGTGGCAAAATACCATGTAAAGCAACGTGCTGAAGAATTTTATAGTGATTATGAGACAATAAAATCAGAAGATTTGTCTAGAAACACATGGGAAGAACGTGCGATAAAAGAACGAGCGCTTTCTCAAAACCACATTTGTGCATACAATTCTTTAAGACGAAAGGAATTCCAAGATTTCTCAAAGGCTTATCATATCTATACTAAGATGAAGTTAATGGGTATTGTAAATGATATTGAGAAGGTTGAGGAATATATGAAGAAAGGATTCAAGTTCGATGCATACGGAACGGATGTTAATGGAAATATATACTATGGTTCAGGAGAATTGGTTGAGGATGCAAAACTTGCTAGACTGCTAACCAATGTTGCAAAACTTGAACATTTGAGATGGGTTTCCTCTCACGAGGTAATGGGATATGAGGGTAGCGATGAAATTAACGAAGAGGAAAATGAGATAACTAAAAAACTAGTACGCCTTGCTCCTTGGGATAAGTTGGTTGCAAGATGGGAAGAATCCGGAAGAAAACCTGAATTAGAATATCGACAATATGATTATTTAGTTGTCAATACATCAATAAGGCTTTATTACAAAGTATTGAAATATATTCAAGATAAATACAAAAAAGCATAGGATAAGCAATAAGGGCAATGTCGAAAGGCGTTGCCTTTTTCTTTACCTGGAAAACAGACTTTAAGTTTCAAGAAAAATAAAACAAAGTTTTTTTGAAATAAAACAAAGAAAAAATCTAAAAAAACAAAGAAATAATTTAAGAAAATCAAGTTTTATTCTTGACGTAATTTGTCTAAGGTTTTCGGAAAGCATGCACAGGGCTTTTGAGCGTGCAACATAACATCTTGAGCTATGTTTTGAGGAAATATATTCTTGTAGATAAACTCCTTTAACATGTTTGAATAAATGGCTTTCCATTCTTTGCCGTGCGATGTTACGTTTTTGCCATGAATTAAACGTGTTTTAAGGTGTGCCAATTCGTGAACAAGCACAATAAGCATTGCATAGGGCGGCAAATTTTCGTTCAAGGTGATTCTATGTGTGCCACTTAATTGTTTGCAATAATCACCTAATTTTCTTTTTCTTGGAGATACTATCGAAATTGTCAGATTGTCGAACGAGGAAACCAAATCCGACACCATGGAAACCGAATCAGGCGGAAGTAATGTGAAGAGTCGATTCATCTTGATTCGGATAGTAAAAAGAGAAAGTCGGACAATTACACTTGCGTTTCTTTCTATGCTTTTTGCCATATGGCGAAGATGATGCACAAGAGGCAACAAGCAAACTTACAAGCGTTATTACGATGACCAACTTTCTCTTTCTCATATTCTTATATCTTTATTTTTGAATAATTACTTTATGTGATGATTCAAGTCCATCTGCATTGATTCTTACAATGTAAAGACCGTTTTGAAGGTGATCTAAATCCATTGTGTAGTTTCTTGATGCCGATGGTATGTTTTCAAAATACAATGCTCTTCCCATTTGGTCATACACCCTTACTTCTATATTTTGATATGATTCATCAAAACTTATCATCAACAAATTTTGTGCAGGGTTTGGTGAAATTGAACTTAAATTCTCCATTGCTGCCACCTGGGTAATTGAAGAAGTGTGGTCCATTCCCCCTATTTGAGTTGCACCTGTGTTTGCCGGGTCTAACCATGGTTTCAACTTACGACTATTTGCTGAACCGTTCTGATCCCAAGAGTAAGAGAACTTTCCATAGTAGTCTGTCTTGTCTGCATCGCTCACATTACAAGCCGATGTTCCTGCGGATAAGTCTCCAATAATTTGGCCGTATTGATTAAATAATGGAGAACCTGAACTACCACCCTCGGTTATTCCATAGCCATTGTCGGTTTGAACCCATTTAACAAGCCAGTGTGTTGCGTCTGTACTGCTACTAAATCTTACTTGTTCCAATCTTGAATTGAAAGTAGATATTTTCTTAACATCTCCGGCTGGGTGATGGATTGAAACACCTTGAGAAACAGCTTGATCTCTCCTATCCCAACCACACCAGAACGGATTGTAACTTTGCGGTACATCATCGTTCAACAACAATAGACAAAAGTCACTTCCTGCGCTCATATAGGTATTGTCGTACGCTTTTAACTGAGCTCCGGTCAATGATTTTGAGCGTGAAGGTTCTGAAATCGTGTTATTACAACCCGATGTCTCATATTTGAAATAGAAAACAAATTGTGAATAGTATGAACTCGAAGCTACATCTTCTATACAGTGTGCTGCTGTTAAAATATATGGGGTTTTATCGTAGTTAGTGTTGTTTATAAGAGAACCTGAACACCAACCAATATATTGAGAACTAATTCTGACTTGTATTCTCACAACTCCACGTTGTTGTTTTCTGAAATCATCTCCTTCTGAACAATTAACGTTCACATTACAACTTCCTGAAGAACCATACTCATCTGAAGCCTTTTCTGCTATATCTCTATAAGCATAACCTATTTCGCTGATTTCAATTTCGGCTTTTGTTCTTGCATCAAGCGGCTCCAAATATTCGAATATAACCTTCTCTCCTTCCAAATCTTCGGTTGCAAAGGTTCTCAAATCGTGATTGTTAATTGCTGTGAACGCTCCCAAGACTTTAGTTCTTGATTCATTGTAAACAAAGAATTTTCCACCCTCCGGCAAACGGAAACGATTTGAATAGAGTACCAATGCTTGAGCCTCAGGAACCTCTACTGCCAATTGGTAAATTCTTCCCTCTTCTGTTTCAAACACATTGGCATTTTCAAAGAAGTCTTTACCACATTGAAGGATTACTCCAAAGCGACGCATTTTGAAAAGGGATTCTTCGCTTTCATCTTCTTCAATTACTTTTGTTAAATCCGGCTTTGCAATATGTAGCGTAGGGATTTGATTCGGTACATCTTTTAAAGAAAAAGATGGTGGCATTTCACCTGTACTCAATTGAGCCTTTGCTGCAAAACAAAACAATACAACAGCAAAATAGATCAAAAACTTTTTCATATTACTTATTGATTTTTAATTATTATATTTTTTAATTATTAAACTATCGCTTTAACAAATCTTCATGAATGCGTAATATCTGAGGCAAAAGCATTGTCTTGTCATCGTGATGTATTAGATAATCGACCAATTTATTCTTTTCCTCTTGTGGCATTTGGTTGTTGATTCTCTCTAACACCTGTTCTTTGGTGCAATTGTCTCTTTGCATAACGCGTTTGACCACTATATCTTGTGGGGTGCTTATTCCAATGGTTTTTGAGAAGTGTTTATCTAAGTTATTCTCGAATAAAATTGCACTTTCCATTATTACATAAGGCGAAGTTTGCTTTCTACTCCATTTATCAAAGAGTTCAAACACACGAGGGTGTATCATTGCATTTAGTTCTTGTAGTTTATCCTCATTGCAAAAGACAATAGCGGCTAGTTTCTTTGCTTGAAGTTTGCCATCTATTACTACATCTTTGCCAAACTTTATAGCAATTTCATTTAACAAGGATTCATCTTCGTACAAGCGTTTTGCCTCCTTGTCTGAATAAAAGACAGGAATGCCTATCGTTTCAAAAACATGGGCAATCAAACTCTTGCCACAACCGATACCTGCAGTGAGTCCTACTTTTAGCATTTACTTTTGTATTACATAATCAACCTTTGGTGGGTCGATTGATATTACTTT
The DNA here is from genome assembly GCA_017632095.1 of Bacteroidales bacterium. GTDB lineage: Bacteria > Bacteroidota > Bacteroidia > Bacteroidales > P3 > Onthomorpha. The sequence continues at coordinate 7,001 of JAGBSA010000224.1, forward strand.
AATAAATTCGGGAACGTTATTAAGGATTACTCGTAGCTTTTTCTTTTTTTCTTCATTGCTATGAACAACATAAGCATTCATATTGTCGGTATCTACTTTCTTGTAATCCTCCATTGCAACCTTGTATCTAACTTTTACATAAGATGGAAACAAACGAACTTTCTCATTCTTGCCTGTAATTGCTGATACGGGCAAAGTAACAATGTTTTCGGTATATTCTTTAACCGATATATGTAAACCAACATTTGTAAGTGGTAAGTTTAAGTTAGTTTTTTTATAGTCAAAATCAATAGGGATAAATGTAAATATATTTCTATCAATTCCTTGTAAATGTACTTCTTTTGTGTAAAGGGTGTCGATTTTTTGTAACTCCTCTAAGCTACCTTCTATTTCTATGAAATTATCTGAAAGTTTTGGTGTGTCGGATAAAGCAAAGGGTTGCCTACACCCTACCTCTACTCTACTAACAAGCGGAACTGATTTTGAATAAGTTTTGTTCCATTTTAAGCTTAGTGTATCCGGCATAATTTGAACGGGAACCTTGTCCATTCCTATACTACTTAAAACTTGTTTATTGATAAAGCCTATCGGTATTTTTGCAGTTCCGTTTTGAATATTGAGGGATAGATTATCTACATTTATATCCAATGTATTTTGTTTTTTGAATAATATGCGGCTTGTCAATAAATCAAATCCGGTACTTTTGATATATACTTGTACAACGCTATCGCTACAATAGAATTGTTGGTTTGGGTGATTCAAACTCGAAAAGACAACGGGTAGAGAATAATTATATTGATATTCCTTTCCCATTACAACAAATAACCACAAAGCAAAACTCAGACTAAGGCAAATAAAACCGTTTCTGACTCTTGAATCTGTCAGAAAACTATAAAGAATATTCCGCTTTTTCTTTTCCTCTGTCTGCATTTTATTTCAAACAAAATGAGCGTCTCAAACCCGTAAAGGCAAGACGCTCTATTTCACATACGTCAAATCCCTTATCGGATTATTTCTTTTGCTCTGCTACAACAGACATTGCAATAGCAGTCTTTTCAACTTCTATCTTCACATCGTTTGCAACTTCCATCAATACAGTTGTTTCCTTAACCTCTGCAATCTTTCCGTGCAAGCCACCTATTGTAACTACTTTTTGTCCTTTTGTAAGAGATTCTCTAAATTTCTTTTCTTCTTTTTGTCTTTTTTGTTGTGGACGAATCATAAAGAAATAGAAGATAACGATTATGAGAACCAACATAAGAATTGAGCTCATACCGCTTCCGCCCGCTGCTTGCAATAATACGTTTAATAAATTCATTTCTAATTTAGTGTTTTATGTGATTATTTATTCTTATTTCTAGTGTACGTCTGCAATGATTCTAAGATTTGTCTTTGCAGGTTTTGTATTCGCATTTACGGTTACTTGTTTTGTTATTCTCATTCCATTAGCTCCATCTGAATCATAAGTAACCGAAATCATACCACTTTCTCCCGGAGCGATTTCTCCTCGAGGATAATCGGCAACGGTGCAACCGCATGAGGTGTTTACTTCATATATCACAAGGTTACAATCTCCTGTGTTGGTAAACTTAAAACTACCGGTTACTCTTTCTCCTTCTTCAACGCTACGAAAGTCTATAACGTCTCTTTCAAATTTAATTGTTGTCATGTTATCGATAACAGAAACGTCTATATTTCCATTGTCCTTTTCCTTAGAACAGCTAAACAACAAAACCATTGAAACGATTGCTAAAAACAAATTTCTTTTCATCGCTAGTTTTTCTCTTCTCTATCTGTTTCTTCCTTAATTATCTTTCCCTCTGCTCTCAAATCAACAAGGAATTTATCCAATAGACCATTAACAAACAACTTGCTACGCTCTGTGGAGAATTCCTTAGCCAATTCAATATACTCATTCATGCTCACTCTCACCGGAACAGTTGGACAATATATCAACTCGGTAATACCCATTTTTATTATAATTCTATCCAAAAAAGCAAGACGCTCCATATCCCAATTCTCTACATGCTTTAGGAACATTGCATCGTATTCCGAAAAGTGTGTAAGACATTTTCTCAACAAATCAATTGCGAACATTTTACGGTCATCTTTCTCATCGCCAAACATTTGGAACAATGGTTTTCTTTCGCCTTCGTCTTCTTTGAATTCTTTTAAGTAGTTTAAGAATGTAAGTCCAACGAACTTAAAGTCGCTTTCCCAATACAATTGTTTCTCGAATATGAATTCTAAGAACGACTCATTTTTCAAAAGATAATTTCTCATCAACTGAATAACCGCTTTCTTTTCATCTTCATAAGAACAATTCTCTAAAGACATATAATCTTTGTAAGAGTTTGATTCTTTGAAACGATTTAAGATGTTCTTGAGAATATCTTTTTGCTCTACCCAATTGATTTTAAGTTTGTCGATAGCCTTTGTCAA
>JAGBSA010000225.1 GCA_017632095.1 Bacteroidales bacterium
AAGTAATGCCCTATTGAATCTTTTAATTCTCCTCTGTAAACCTCATCTGTAGCCACCAAAACGACCTCTAAAGTCTTTCCTCCCGAAGAAGGCAAACCTTTACTGTCAATTTCTTCTTGAGTTTTCTCCTTTGAGCAAGATGCAAACGCCATTGCAATCAAGCCAACCCAAAGTGCTAATCTTAATCTTCGCATTTTATGTATGTTTTTGATAAGTTAATAAAAGTGCAAAGTTACGAAAATAAGTTGCAAACAAGATTTCAAGTTCCTAATTTCTTAAGAAAGAACATCTATTCAGAGACAAATGAAACCGCAAAGCTCTTTACAAATTACAAATCCTTAGCCCCACTTTCCTTAATTCAAACCTTGCAAACAGTCAAATTTACTCTTGATTTATCAAATCTTGAATCCCTTTCAACGAAACGACGTTTGGGCATTAGCGAAACGGCGTTTTAGAAAATTAAAACGAAGTTTCAGCAAACCAAAACGAAGACTTATTCTTCCAAGTACTAATTTATTGATAATCAAACAAACATTTAGAAACACTGATTCAAAACAAGAAAAAGGCAATATGAGCATATGAACAGATTAGAACAAGAAAAGAAGAAGAAATAAAGAAGAAAAACATGAACAAAAGTGCGATTTAGAGATATCACAAACCAATGTTACCAATATAATATGGTAAAAAGATTCCATCAACTTTAAGGCTGCAATACTCTAAATTTGTCTGTTAAGTCAATATTTCGTAACTTTGCACCCTCAAAACAAAACAACATGTTAGAAAAATTAGAAGCCATCAACGAAAAGTTTTTGGAAATAGAGAACCAAATGAATGATCCTGAAGTGATGAACGACATGAAACACTATGTCAAAATAAGTAAGGATTACAAGGATTTGCAACCTATAATTGCTGCATACAAGGAATATAAAAACGTATTAGAGAATATAGACAATGCAAAGTTCGTCTTGAATAATGAAAAAGACGAAGAGTTCAGAGATATGGCCAAAGAGGAGTTAAACGAACTAACTCTTAAGAGAGAGGCTATGGAAGATGATCTTCGTTTACTATTAATCCCTTCTGAACCACAAGATGGCAAAAATACGATATTTGAGATTAGAGCCGGCACAGGAGGAGATGAAGCGAGCATATTTGCAGGCGACCTGTACAGAATGTACGTTAAGTTCTTTGAAAAGAAAGGTTGGAAAACCGAATTGGTAGATTATACCGAGGGAACTGTTGGTGGATACAAGGAAGTTGTGCTTAATGTTTCTGGAGAGGGCGTTTACGGACAAATGAAGTATGAATCAGGAGTGCATCGTGTGCAAAGAGTTCCTCAAACCGAAACTCAAGGACGTGTACACACCTCTGCAGCATCTGTAGTTGTTCTTCCTGAGGCTGAAGAATTTGATGTTGAATTGAAGATGAGCGATATTAGAAAAGACACTTTTTGTTCTTCAGGTCCGGGAGGTCAATCTGTAAACACAACTTATTCAGCTATACGTTTAACACACATACCTACGGGAATAGTTGTTTCTTGTCAAGATCAAAAATCTCAAATCAAGAACTTCGATAAGGCTTTGACGGTTTTGAGAACTCGTTTGTTTGAGTTGGAATACAACAAATATTTGAACGATATAGCCTCTAAGCGTAAGACAATGGTGTCTACCGGAGACCGTTCGGCAAAAATCCGTACTTACAACTACCCTCAGTCTCGTGTAACCGACCATCGCATCAACTGGACGATGTATAACTTACCTGTTTTCATGGATGGAGAAATCCAAGACGTGTTAGATGCGTTGCAATTGGCAGAAAACGCAGAGCGTTTGAAAGAAGCAGTTAGTTAATAAAAAGCAACAAATAAGCGTATTTATAAAATATCAGGGGGAATTATTGCGTTTTCTCCCTGATGTTTTTTATAGTCAAATTGATATGAAGAAATATTTTATCTTTTCGTTTATTGCGTTGTTCGCATTTATGGTTGCGAATGCACAATATGCGAATTCGACTCTTGGCCAATGGCAAGACCATCTTTCTTATTATTCTACCCATGCGGTATATTCAACAGGTAATTCTATAATGGTAGCATCTGAGTCGTCTTTGTTCTATTTGAATAAGCAGACAAAAAAGATGGAGCGTTTCTCTAAGGTAAACGGTTTATCAGATGCCGGAATCAAGGAAACGGCTTACGATCCGCAGACAGGTTGTACTATCATTACATACGATAATTCAAATATTGATATCGTGCAAAATGGAAAGGTGTACAATATTTCAGACATCAAGATTAGGAGTATTGAAGGCAGCAAGGCGATAAATAGCATCTACTTCAAGGATTCCAAGGCTTATCTTTCTTGTGGTTTTGGTATAGTGGTTTTAGACTTGATAAGGAAAGAGATATTCGACACTTACTATGTTGGAATCGACAATGCAAAGATAAAAGTCAATAATGTATTGATAAATGACACCGCTATATTTGCCGGAACTGTAGATGGGTTGTTGTACGCTCCCAAAAACAGCAACGCTTTAAGCACAAGCGAGACATGGAAGCTTGTAAGAAACATTGCAAACACCGGAAGAGATGCCTATGAGATAAATTTCTTGCTTCAACCCAACGAAAGAGAAATCTTAATTGGCGTTGCAAAGGACAATTCCACCAATAGCATTGTTTATCTTTTCGATGGAGAAAATTGGACAACCGCTTTCAACGAGCAATACATTGCAAAGATGCGAGTATGCGAAAATACGTTAATTCTATTAGCCTATAGGAGCATCAACCTTTATAATGTCAATAATATAAAATCAGGTTCGGAGTATTTACATATAAGTGATGAGTGGAACCCTGTTAGTGGTATCAAGCTAGATGTAAATGATGTTTTGTTAGATGGGGAAGACATTTGGTTCGCTCATGATTATGAAGGATTGATTCATTGTACAAATTACAGAAACAACCTATATAATATATCGAAATACTTTCCTGATGGACCAATGAGTAATGACGTATTCTCACTTACAGCATCTGAGGACGGGAAAATATATGTTGCACCGGGTGGAAAGACGATACAAAATGCTCCTCGCGGAATTAGCGCCAATGTATATACCTTTGACGGATACTATTGGCAAAGTCTGAATCGCAATGCGGCACTTGACACAATCAAAGACATACTTAACGTAACGATAGACCCAAGAAACCCAAATCATCTCATGGCTTCGTCGTGGTGGAGTGGCGTTGTAGAAATCTTAGACAACGAAGTAGTTAACGTTTACACAGAAAACAATACCGATAGCATGCTTATACCACACCCTTATTGCTTTAGAATAGCACGAGTTGAGTACGACGAGTCTGCAAACTTACTTATCGCAAACTCAATGGTACAAAACGCATTTTGTTATTTGACATACGACAATGTGTGGGGAAATTTTGAGACCTATTCTATTATTGGCGATGCAGAGATTCTTGGAATGACACTTGACAATCGTTATCATTATAAATTTCTTTGGACTGCTAACAATAAGATACTTGTGCTTGACAACAACGGAAACAGGATTATACTAAATCCGAATAATGGTTCATATGATCAAACGACAAAGGTGAATTGTATTGTTCAAGATATGGACGGAGAGATGTGGATTGGAACAGACAAAGGCATAAAGGTAGCATACAATATTGCTGATATATTTGAGTCCAATGATGGAGTTACTTCAAACACAGAGTGTCAGAATATAGTGTATCAAGAAGACGGAATTGCTCAATACTTATTAAATTTTGAGAATGTAACGTGTATCATGATTGATGGGGGAAATCGCAAGTGGGTAGGCACCGAAAGAAATGGCATTTATGTGCTTTCGCCTTCGGGAGATGAGCAAATATATCATTTCACAGCAGAGAATAGCCCTTTGATTTCAAACAGGGTGCTTTGCATGGCTCAAAACGGATTAAACGGAGAAGTATTCATTGGCACGGATAGAGGAATCGTTTCTTACAGAGCAGAATCTATAAACGGAATGCAGGAAGCTGGTAAATTGACAGCTTTTCCTAATCCGTTAAGACCTCATCATAGTGGAACGATTGCAATAAAGGGTTTTGTAGCAGACTCAGATGTAAGAATAACAGACATAAATGGCAAAGCGGTTGCTCATTTGAAATCCATAGGAGGACAAGCTGTTTGGGACGGAACGAACTTTAACGGAGAGAAAGTGGCAAGTGGAGTTTATTTAATCTTTTCATCGGCAGAAGAAGGCAAACAAACAGCAACAGGAAAGCTGATGATAATCCGATAACTCGATGACTTATACCACCGAAGCAATCATTCTTAAAAGTTTTCCATACAATGATTCGAGTCTAATTGTGAAAGCATATACAAAAGACTCGGGCTTGCAAAGTTTTATCTTACGTTCATCTCGTGGAAAGAAAAATTCAAATACCAAGGTACAGCATTTTCAACCCTTGAGGCTTGTTCAGTTGGAATTATCTTCAAATCCCAAAGCCCAATTACATAGCATAAAATCATCTACACAAGTATTTTGTTGCGATAAGACATCGTGTAATATCATCAAAACCACCCTTGCAATTTTCATAACCGAAGTATTGAATGTTTCGATAAAGGAAAACACAGCAAACGAAGAACTATTTAACTTCCTAAAATCTCAAATTCAGAACTTGGAATGTACCGAAGAGAAAGATTTGGCAGAGTTTCATCTGCATTTTCTTTTAGAACTATCTTCCATTTTGGGCTTTTGTCCTAATGACAATCACGATTGCACTCGCCCTTATTTCGATTTGACTGCGGGAAAGTTCGTTTCAGATTGCAGAGAGTATGAAACCCTGTCGGCAGAAGCCTCTTTGAAACTGCATAAACTCCTTGATGCAAATCAAAATTGCAACTGCAAAAGGACAACTTGTTCAAATATCGAACGCAAAGAGTTGTTAGATATATTGATTCGCTTTTATGCCATACATATAACGGCAGGCAAAATGATACATTCCCAAGATATTCTCAGCGTTGTCTTGTCTTAGAAAAACAAAACGAGCGTTCGCAAATGCAAAAGCAAGTCGAACGCTCGTTAAACCTTGTTTCTATTATTTATTAGAAGTGATAACCGACTTGGAAAAGGAAAATATGTGATATGTAATCACTGTTCCATGATGCTGGATCATTTCTTCCTATACATGTATTATAAGATACAATATATTTAACGCTGTAGGAAAAATCATTATACTTTAATCCCCATTCCGGAGACAATGCAAAACCTGGATTAAAAGATGTATAATAATGGCTACCATAAGCTTCCCTTCTTTCAGACAAAGGAATAGAAAGTCCTAAAGCAAGGTCTGTCCAAATGCTTGTTGATTCAGTGAATCTGTATTCGTAGTTTATACCTGCCATAATAGGTAAAACAGATAAAGCAGTTCTATATTCATTGAACGTAAAAGCTGTTCCGATTTCTCCCAACAATCTTATATCATATTTATCAAAAGGTTTGTATTTGTATTTCATTCCAATTGAAAATCCAAAAGTCATATCTTCCCACGTATTCAAACCTACACCGCCATGAAGGCTTATGTCCTGTTTTGCAATCGGCAGTTTAGGTTTATGAACAACGGGTTCTTTTGTCGTTACAAGAAGAAGAACGCCTCTCGGGTCTGATTGCGTCATATATTTAAGCCCCGATAAATATCCTTTTGAGCTGATTATGTCCATTTCTTCTTCGGTCGGAAGTCTCCAAGAGTCGTATCCGTATTTTTCTTCTTCGTTTATCTTTTTTATAAGCGTGCTTGGCTTTTCTCCGAACTCGCCTAAATCTTC
>JAGBSA010000226.1 GCA_017632095.1 Bacteroidales bacterium
ATTGGTGATTTCACTTGCTGCCAATGTAACAACTTCTGGTGCTACGATTACTACCGGTGCTGCGGTTGTGGTGAAGCTCATTGCTTCGCCTTCTACTGTACCTGTGGCAGTAGTTGCAAAGGCTTTGAATGTGTATTCGGTTTCTGCTGTCAAAGCTGTAAGGGTTGCTGTTATGTTAGCTCCTGTTGCTGCTACGGTTGTCCAATCTGCTGCTGCGGTTGCTTTGTACATGAATCCTTGTGCTGTGATTTCTTCGCTGCCTGCTGTGATTGTTCCGTTCAATACTGCACTTTCGTGTGTGATTTCACTTGCTGCCAATGTAACAACTTCTGGTGCTACGATTACTACCGGTGCTGCGGTTGTAGTAAAGCTCATTGCTGTTCCTTCTACTGTACCTGTGGCAGTAGTAGCGAATGCCTTGAATGTGTATTCAGTTTCTGCAGTCAAAGCTGTAAGGGTTGATGTAATGTTAGTTCCTGTAGCCGCTACTGTTGTCCAGTCTGCTGCTGCAGTTGCTTTGTACATGAATCCTTGAGCTGTGATTGTCTCACTACCAGCTGTTATTGTACCGTTCAATACTGCACTTTCGTGTGTTACTTCGGTTGCTGCCAATGTGGTTGCTACAGGTGCTATCACTTCAGGTTCTTCATCAAGAGTTGAGAATGCAATTTCTTCCCATTCTGATGTTTGAGTTCCACATACAGATCTTACTTCTACAATATAGGTAGTTCCCGTCATCAACCCTGTGTATTGATATGAGTTTGTAGAAGTTGTTTCTATCACACCCACATTCAATCTTACTTCGTAGCTATCTGCAGTTCCTTCCCAAGCAATGGTTGCAGTGCTTGTTGTAAGGTTGTTTACTGTCAATGCTGTCGGAGGTTCACATGGTTCAGGTTCTTCTGCTTCTGTGCAGTCTTCGCAATCGTATAGTTCAAATGCATCGATAGCTGCTCCGTTTGCATAGTGTCCTATCAACAAGAATGAGATTTGATATGTCTCTGAAGGGTTAGGCAATACTATTGAATCCAATTCCCATGTAGAATGAGGTGTGTTAAGTGTTAGTATGTCTGTCCATTCTGCAGTCGGTTCAGCTTTGTATTGTACTTTGATTTCCTCACAAGAAGAGCTGTAAGGTGGTTGCAAGTGTGCAAACTTAATTGTAGGGTTTGACAATGAACTTAGGTCAAACATAGGACTTGTCAATCTTGCTTGTCCTGAAGTATATGACACTCCTATAATCTTTTCTCCTTCATAAGGCGTAACTCCATTGAGATTAGAACGAACACCCCAGTTATTATAACCTGATAACAATTCAGCTTCCCAACACATAGGTGGATTTGTTTCAAAACCTTCAAGGTATGGGAACGCATCTACTGAAGAACATAATGTTGCAACTGATATTGTATTGCTTTGTCCTGATTGAGAGTCTTCACAATTTGCCACTACATACATTGAGTATGAAGTAGATGGTATCAATCCCGAGATTGTTGCAGGATTTGTATTCACTACTTCTGAAGTATATGCTGTATCTTCTGCCGTTTTGTAATATACAGTCCATTCTGTTGCTGTTCCGTTTTCTTGCCAACCTAATGTTATTTCATCTGCTGTGATTCCGGTTGCAGACAAGTTTGTAGGAGTTACACAGCTCAAACCGATAATTGAAATATTGTCAATTGCTGCAGGTGGATTAACTCCCGAGCCGCTGTCATTCTTCCAATAGAATACGATTTGTTTTGTAGTATTGGCAACACCAATAAGACTTAATGAAGCGTGAGTCCATTCCGTTACACCTGCAGTTTTATCTAACAATGTTGTTACTCCTGTACCGGTAGGTTCTCCGTTTGTTGGTATATTAACATCGCTATCACACAAGAAGACTTTCAAAAAGTCGTAAACAGAGCTTCCTCCATAAGTTTCTCCATTCACTTTATAGTCGAATGATAATACGTATTCGTTAGCTTCTCCGAATATAACAGGCATAATTGCATTTGCGTATGATGTTGATGAATTATTGTAAGCATTTGATACGCCTTCGTCATTAGAAATATACAATGATGTAGTCATCTCATCTGAACCCTCTTCTGATATTACCCCTGTTGCAGTTCCTATATGCCACTTATTAGTATGTTCATTTCTGAAATCAAAGCTTGCAGGGTTATTTTCCAAGTCTTCAAATGTTTGATAGTATGGGAATTCTGTGATTGGTGTTGCGATTGTTCTGAATGAAACTATGTCTGTTCTTGATACATTATCATCTGTACCACAATTGGTCATAACATAAACCTCATACGCTGTGGTAGCTGTCAATCCTGTTAATGTAATTGTTTGAGCTGTTGCAGGCAAAACTATATAATCTTCGTCGTTTTCTGCTTTATAATAAACAGTCCATGCGTTATGTGATTCATCTGTATCTGTCCAAGAAATTGTTGCTTGAGTGTCTGTAATTTCTGATACAACCACACTATTGGCTACAGGAGATGGACAAGTAGGTATAGGCATTACCTTGAAATCATCAAGATTCCAAGATTCACCTTGATTTGATTCTGCCGGTACAAAACGCAATGCTATTCTGCCTTCTGTTTCTGTCATTGTGTTAAAATCAAACGGTCCTACCAAGAATGAACCTGAACGTTGGAATCCAACCGGTGTTACTTGTTGTAAAGGAACAAATGTGTAAGGATCTGTTACGTCTGTGATAATACCTACTTCCATAACACCTGCTGTTGCAGAATCGGAAGCTGTTGTGTTTGCATAGAACTCAAATCTCAATGTATTTACAGGTCTTGAGAATATAGGCAATGCCAACAAACCGTTTCCTTTGAACTCAATTGTTCTTGAACCGGAGTGTGCAGCAGGAGCATATCCTTCATGATAAATACGAGGGAAAACACCGTTGTTTTGAGTTGTTGTAACAACTGCATCATAACACATGAATATTTGCTCTGCTTCTGTTGAAGTTGTTGCGGCTTCAAAATTTTCAAACCATACATCGTCTGTGATTGCTCCACAGTTGGTTGTAAAGCTCATCGGTGTTGTCGGAGAAGAGATTTCATCTCCACAAACAGCGTTTATTATGAATGTATAAGGAGTTGCCGGCTCTAAATCGGTCAATTCGATAGATATATCTCCTGTATTTTCTGTTATTGCTTCGCTTGGATTAGACGTTTTGTAGTATGTAACATTGTAACTATCTGCTGTACCTTCCCAAGATATTGTTGCAGTGCTTTCTGTTCTTTCATTTACTGCAACGTTTGTCGGAGCCATACAATTTGTTGCACGGATTACAATGTTATCTATTGCCGCAGGTGGATTATATTGTGTTGTACCATCATTTTTCCAATACAATATAACATTTTTAACTGTTCCAATAAATTCAGCAGGGAAAGTAACTGTTTGATGTGTCCAGTTGTTTACATTCACTGTTTGTGGCATAACAACTATTCCACTTGCGTAGTTTGCAAGCGGCAAAGAGGCATCAAGTGCATATATTTGGAAATAATCCCAGAATGAAGATCCCTTTTCTCCTTTGGTTTTCAAATCAAACTCAAGTATATACTCTGCTTGTTCTGAGAAATCAACTATAATAGACGCTAATGCAATTGATGTAGTACCTGTATAGCTGTTTGATACTCCATTATCTCCTGATATGTATAATGAAGAACCGCTGTCTTCACCTTCTGCCAAATATGCAGTAGCTGTGCCTATGTTCCAAGTGTTGGTACCTTGTAGCTGTGTAAATGTAATACCTCCCAAGTTGTCAGGATCTTCAAAGTTTTGCATATATGGCAATTCTACAGCCATTGCAGTAGTTGTAAATTCTATTGTATCGGTTCTATCTGTAATATCGCCTGTTCCGCAATCTGTTACAACGAATGCTTGATATGTTGTCTCAGCATCAAGTCCTTCCAAAACAGTTACTGTATCTGAGGCATTGTGTGTTGTCCAATCCTCTGCTTCGTCTTCGTTAAGCGGTTTAACTCGATAATACACTATCCAAGAATCATGTGTAGGATCTGTATCTTCCCAATAAAGTGTTGCTGTTTCTGCAGAAGGAGCAACCTCTACGCTGTTTCTAATCGGTCCTGGACATTCCGGCAATAATGATACTTCAAATTTTCTGATATAAACAGAGGTATAATCGGAAGCAACTGACTTAACAGCCATGTAATATGTAAGATCTTCGTCCAACTCCAAGGTGTTGAATGTTACAAATCCTGATATCCAGTCTTGAGTTGCTGTTGAAGAAAATGTCTGAACAGGAATGAATGTGTTAGTGTCTGACAAGTCTGAAACAAGTCCTACGGTTATATGGTCTGTTCCATAATATGCAAGACTTCTCATTTCTAAATAGACTCTCAAATTCTCAACAGATTCTTCGAATGGTGCAGTTATTGCCATCATTTCTGTACCTTGACCGAATTTTGCATACTGCCACTCTGATGAAGTTTCGATCATCGGTCCTACATAGTCGCCCCAAGAATTGTAGCTCTCACGCATGATTGTCCAACAATCCAATCCGTTTGAGAAAGTCTCTACATAAGGCAAAGAAATTATGACATCGTTACAAGCAGTTTTGAAGTTCTTAGACATATAAGAGCTTTCATTACCGTCTGCACAAACTGCCTTAATTCTGACTGAGTATTTTGTCATAGGACTTAAGTCTGTGAGAGTAACAAATGGAGAATCTGCAGTACCTATCACAACATTCTCGCTGGTCCAACTTTCATCTTGCAATTTCAATTCGTAAGTATATGAAACAGCTGTTCCTTCCCAAGTGATGTCAGCTGTGTTCATTTGTATATTCGAAACTTCCATGTTGGCAATAGGAGCACAAAAGTCTCCTGTAACAGGAAGAATCGTAAATTTAACATTTGGTCTGTATTGGTTATTTCTTGCTTGGCTTGTAGTATGATCCACCGGACCATAGTCTTTTGCTTTATTCCAGCCTTTATTCTGAATAGTTTGATCATACTTCAAATAAGCGGGACATCCTCCATTTCCAGAGCAACCAATACCGTCGCATATAACCAAAAGGTTTCCTGCACCTGAATATAGAAAATCGCTATCGAACAAGAAATTATTCCAACTATCTGGAACAATTGGCACATTTGTGTGATCATAAACCAATGTTGCTCCTTCCAATAGGTCGTTTAACACTATTGAAGTCGGGATTTCTTCATCCGATACTTCTTTCAACCAAATCTTTAAGGCTCTGTTAGAACCCTCAGACACACTCTGGGTCTCGAAAGACAAAGAAGAGATTGTTACTCCTCCCTGAGGCATCTCGTCAGATGTGTAAAGATAAGCACTACTATGGTAACCGAAGAAACCTGGTATCGCCAACTTATTCTCACTTTGCGTACCTGTGCCTATGGTTATTACCTCTTGTGCCTTTACACCTGATAGCATTACTGCCATCATCAAAAACAAAAATAGTTTTTTCATAGGTTAAATTATTAAATTAATATTTATTGATTTTCAAACTTTGAAGCTATCAATTCAGATGTTTGTTTCATTTCATCAGAACTTAGCTTTAATTTTTCCTTTGCAAAATTCAAATCGCCCACTTCTTGCAATGGTACAAGGTGAATGTGTGCGTGTCTTACGTCTAAGCCGATTACTGCCATTCCTACTTTCTCGCAAGGTATTGCCTCTTGGATTGCTTTTGCTACCTTTTTGGAAAAGATGTGCATTTGTGCCAATAGTTCATCTTCTATATCGAAAATATAGTCTACCTCTTGTTTCGGCACAACCAATGTATGTCCTTTTGCCAATGGTGCAATATCTAAGAAAGCGTAAAACTTATCATCTTCAGCTATTTTGTAAGATGGAATTTCGCCATTTATTATCTTGGTGAATATAGATGCCATATTAGTCTCTCGATATTTTGGTTATTTGCAATTTCATCACTCCTGCAGGGACTTCTATCTCTGCTATGTCGCCTACCTTTTTGCCTAATAATCCTTTTGCAATTGGTGAAGTGATTGATAACTTGCCTGTCTTTATGTTGGCTTCGCTTTCTGGAACTATTTCATAGGTCATAGTTTTCTTCAAAGCTAAATTCATAAATTCTACTTTTGAAAGCAATAACACCTTTGAGGTATCGATTTTAGTTTCGTCTATCAATCGTGCATTTGCTATCAATGCTTGCAATTTAGCTATCTTGGCTTCCATTAAGCCTTGAGCCTCTTTGGCTGCATCATATTCCGCATTTTC
>JAGBSA010000227.1 GCA_017632095.1 Bacteroidales bacterium
ACAGTGCCACAAGCTTCTGAAATCCAAAAATTGGAAAAGAAATCGTTGGTAAGTTACATATACATAGGAACACCAATTGAAGAACGTAAATTCGGTTCAGCTACACGTTTTCAATTAAATGACCAATTCGGAGAAATAAGTGATATAGCTACTTTCATAGAAGCAGAAAGAGCAGCAAGAGATGAAGCAGACAAACCATTCTTAACAACAACTATCAAATGTGATAAAGAAGTTAAAATGGGTGATGTAACAGACGTAAAACAAGAACTTAGAAAAGTCGGAGCATTACGTATAATGTACGCAGCATCTCGAAGAGTTAAAGACACTTATTAAACCTTCGATTAAATAAAACGAAATAAGAGTTGTTCAAAATTGAGCAACTCTTATTTTTTTGCATTTTACCAAAAAATTACTTCTTGAAGGTAGAAGTATTACCTTCGCAAAGTAGAAACATTACCTTAAAGAAATAATTTCCTAAAACAAAGGAATTATCATAATTCTTCGTAACTTTGCTTTGCTATGGAGTTTAAATGTAAAGAGTTTTCTTTGAATCACACATCGTCTTCAATGAAAGTGGGGACAGATGCAATACTTCTCTCTTCGCTTGCACCGAGAGGAGAAAAGAAAAGCATACTTGAAATTGGCACAGGTTGTGGAATCATCAGCCTTTCAATGGCTCAATTCAATAAAAAGGCGAAAATCACTGCCATAGACGTAGATGAAGACTCCGTTTTGCAATCTTCGGACAATTTTAGCAAGAGTCAATGGGCAGAAAGGCTGTTTGCCGAACATATCTCCTTGCAAGACTTTGCACAAAAGCCAGAAAATCACAAACAATACGACTTTGTCATCTCCAATCCCCCATATTTTGTAAACTCTTTGCAGGCAAACACCTCTAAACGCACCTTTGCAAGACATACAGACAAACTTCCCTTTGAGGACTTTGTGGATTGTAGTCTAAAAGTCGCAACTCCTAATGCCAAAATATGCGTTATACTTCCCGCTTTGCAGAGCGATGAACTTACAACATTGTTTAAAGAAAGAGAAGTAAAGGTAGAAACACAAATAAACATATATTCAAAACCCTCAAAGCCTGTTGAAAGAATAATAAGGCTTTATTCCATCATGCCAATCAAAGAAACAGAAATAAAAAATGTCTTTATACGAGAAGAAAACGGAGAATATTCCTCTCAATACAAAAACATCGTCAGAGAAATCTTGCTTTAGTGTTCTATTATATCAATTAACTTTAATTGAATCTTTGTTTTTTCGCCATATTCAAATAACATAAGTTCAAAACCTCTTTCTTTTGAGAAACGATATAGCACATTCCATTTCACCGATTTTGATTTTGCACAACCGCTAATCGTATAATACTTATCGCTTTCGCAATTTAGCTTCATTTTATACTTCAAAACCTTAAACTTATCAATGAAATCAACAAAGCCAATAAAGTAACGCTTGTAATTTTCCTCGCATTTAAGACCATATTCCACCTCAGGGAAAGGAAAATATTCAAGGATTGCAAAATTATTCCAACGAGGAGGGTGTAGCCATACTTTGTTATCATTTTCAATAAAGCCTGTTGCCTCTATGTTTTCTTTATAATGCCAAACT
>JAGBSA010000228.1 GCA_017632095.1 Bacteroidales bacterium
AGGCTTTGCACCAAAATCTCACTTGATGAAAGAGAACAAGGCAATGGCAAAAGCTGACGAAAAATTGGAGTTCAAGGTTATTGAGTTCTCAAAAGAAAACAAGAAAATAGTTGTTTCTCATACTCGGATGTGGCAAGCAGAAGAGCCAGCTAAGAAAGAAGAAAAGAAAGGTGGCACAGATGCAGCTGTAAAGAAAATTAACGAAGGATTAGAAAGAACAACATTGGGCGATATCGATGTTTTGGCTTCTTTGAAAGAAGAAATGGAAAAGCACGAAAGCAAGTAATTCGTCCGAATTCTTAAAATGATAAAACCAAGTGAGTGTTTGCATCACACGATGTGAACACTCGCTTTTTTTATGCCCTATATAATAATGTATGTTGTGTAATTTTGCCAATTCAATTTAATGAATTACCTTTGTACACTAAAAGACTAAGTGAATGCGTTATAGAAAAACGTATCTTGATTAGAGAAGTCGAAAAAATAAAACTTCGTTTTAGAAAAATAAAACAAAGAAATAATTTAGCGAAACGAAGAAACAATTTACTGAAACTTGAAAAGAAAAAAATGAGATTTAATATGAAAAAACTAATTCTTTGTATTATGTTGTTCTTACCTTGTATTCTTACTGCACAAGGTTTGAGAGCTATTTATTCATTCACAACTTATTCTTCAGAACAAGGGAATTATGTTGATTTGAATACATCAATAGACTTGCAAAGCCTTGTTGTATCAGAGCAAGGGGCAAAGGTTGAATTGACAACTTTGATTTGTGATGTAGAAAAGCCTGATAAAGTTTACTATGTTGATAAAAAGATTCTCAATGCTGAGGTTTCAGAGATTGGAAATCAAAAACAAATGCTTGATGTTCAAAGAGTGAAATTGCAAAACGGAATCTATTTGCTTTATATGAGCTTTAAGGATTTGAATTCACAAAATCAGCCAGTAGAAATCAAAGATGCAATCAAGGTAGATTATCCAGATGGAGAATTGGCTCTTTCAGATGTTCAAATTATAAACAAACCTGAAAAATCAACATCAAAAGCTCTTAATGTAAAACATGGATATGTAATAACGCCTTATTCCTTTGATGCAATAGCTCAGGGAGTGAATAGATTGGATTATTATGTTGAGGTTTATAATGCAGACAAGTATTTTGCGAAAGACAGTTTGTATATATTGTCAGCAGTAATTGAAAACCTATCTACAAATCGTAAGGTAGAGAATTTTGCTCGCATAGAAAGAGTTCGAGCAAAGCAAACAACAGCTCACATAGGTGCTTTGGATATTACTGAATTGCCTGAAGGAAGTTACTATTTGACCTTGGAGATTCGAGATGCTAACAACATACTTCATGCATACAAAAGAGAGGCTTTTTATAGACAAAGTGACAAAAAGCAATCTATAAATGCAGATATTCCACGTGATGCCTTCGTATTTGAATTGACTAATGAACAACTTGATGAGAATATCAAGACTCTGGAACCTATTGCAAGCGAAGCTGTAAAGGAATTTATCAGAAAAGATTTACCTACAGCAACAAAAGAAGTTAAGCAATACTTCCTTTATAACTATTGGAAGAATGAAAATTCTATATCTCCACAAACAGCTTGGTATGAATACAGAACAAGACTTGAATATGTCAATCGTACATATACGACAAACATAAAACCGGGTTACTTAACCGATATGGGAAGAGTATATCTTGTTTATGGACCTCCTTCATATGTAATCGATGAAAAATTTAAGGCATCAAGCGGTATGAAGAAAAGAACTTTGAATGACCTTGCAGCAACTCCGGGAATGGAGAAACGAAGTGGCGATGGAGTAAACTATTTGCCTTATCAAATGTGGAGATATGACAAAACACCATTTGGGGAGAGTAATAGAATGTTCGTATTTTATGCAAAGCAAAACGATATGAGTGAATATACTTTGCTACATTCAAATGCTAAGGGTGAGATAAACGAAATCTATTGGGAAGATGTTTTGTCTCGATACACTCTAGGACCGGGAATAGAGGGTGAAGCAGGAGTTCAGTTCCGTAAAGGTCACAAGTAGTGAAGCAAGAGCTAGCAATAGTTATATTAAATTACAATACGGCACATTTATTGCCCACTTACCTTCCGTCGGTTGTTGAATGCTCCGACGGAAGTGAGGTTATATTTGCTGACAATGGCTCAAGTGATGAATCTGTAGCCTATGTCAGAGAACACTTTCCTCAAATCCGTATAATAGAACTTGATAAGAACTATGGTTTTACAGGGGGGTACAATCGTGCTTTGAAGATGGTAGATGCCGAATATTACTGTCTGCTAAATTCTGATGTGAAAGTAACAGCCGAATGGACAAAACGCCCGTTGGAACTATTGAAACAGAATTCCGAAATAGGAGCATGCCAACCCAAATTGTTGTCTTATTGCGAGCAGGATAAGTTTGAATATGCGGGAGCTGCAGGTGGATATATTGATTCTTTGGGTTATCCCTTTTGTGCAGGCAGAATATTCGAACAGATTGAGAAAGACAAAGGACAATTCGAAAGAGAACGGGAAATTTTTTGGGCAAGTGGAGCCGCATTGTTTATAAAGGCTGATTTGTATCATAAATTCGGAGGATTGGATGAAAGGTTCTTCGCACATATGGAGGAAATCGATTTGTGTTGGAGGCTGAAAAACGCAGGTTATAAAATAGTTTACACTCCTCAATCAAAGGTTTATCATCTCGGAGGCGGTACATTGAACAAGACCTCTGCTCGAAAAACTTTTCTAAATTTTCGAAACAATCTCTTGTTGCTTTATAAGAATCTTCCGAAGAAAGAATTGAAATCTGTCTTGCAAAAGCGTAGATTTTTGGATTTTGTTGCGGCTATTGTCTTTCTTTTACAAGCCAAACCTAAAGAGGCAATTGCAGTTAGAAAAGCCTACAAAGCATTCAATGAAATGAAAAAATATTACCAATCAAGCGGAGAATCAGTCGCTTCTTATCCCGATTGCGTATATCATAAAAGCATTGTTGTTGATGCAAAACTAAAAGGAAAGAAAAGATTTGAAGACCTAGAGGTAAGCAATTTCGAAAAACAAGTCTGAAATCAGTGTTCTTGTATTTTCTTAGATTACAATGCTCTACTCTTTCTTTGTTTTAATTTATCGAAATCAAGATTCGTTTCGCTGAAATCAAGAAATAATTTTCTGAAACAAAGTTTTGTGACGCTTTTTCTTGATTATAGTTCCTCGATTTATACAGATAAACGCACATAAACAAGCAATTGTGTGTTTTGTTTGAAATGTGTTAAAATATTTTCTATCTTTAAT
>JAGBSA010000229.1 GCA_017632095.1 Bacteroidales bacterium
AAACTTCATTCAAACAGAATAAAAAACGAGCCTACTCAATCTTGAATAGGCTCGTTTTTTATTTTCTATCTGATTTTATCATCTTGTGTTTCTGACAATTCTAAAACCGGTTCCAACTCCAACAACCTCATCTCCGCTACCTCGTCTGTGGGTGTTAAGCATCACTTTTGCATCAAAATTAAAACAACCTCCGCGATTACATTTACCCAAACCTGTTTTCGGTCCTTGGGGATTTAGTTTCGGACTTTCCTTGTAGTAATATATCTCATAATTATCGCTACACCACTCCCACGCATTGCCACTCATATCATACAAACCGAGCTCATTGCATTTCTTTTCGCCAACCGGGTGTGTTGTTCCTTGAGAATTCTCGTAGCACCAACCGACTTCAAACGGGTTATCGCTGCCTGAATACTTGTAACCCTTACTTTGCTTTCCTCCTTTGGCGGCATACTCCCACTCAGCTTCGGTTGGCAAGCGTCCACCAGCCCATCGAGCAAACGAAACGGCCTCATACCACGTTACATTGACAATTGGGTGATTTTCATTCCAACCAAAAGGCGGTTCTTTAGGCATTTGAGCTCCTGTCTTTTCGCAATAATATCTGTATTGTGCGACTGTGATTTCGTAAGCGGAGATTTCAAAAGAGGAAACCTCAACTAAATGTTCTTCTTCGTCAGGATAACAATCCTTATCCTTGCTTTGACAACCCATCATATAGCTTCCACCCTCCACTTTCACCCATTTAATCGGTGTAAAGCTTTGAGCAAAACTCTGATTTACCAAAACAAGAAAACAAAACAAGAAAATAAGTTTCCAACTCTTCATTTCATCAAACCCTTTTCTTATCTCTGATATACTTTTTTGCTGTTTCAATAATTTCTTGCTCATTCTCCACAACTCCATTCCACATAACAAACTCGCCGTTGCACATAACGCTGTCAATACATTTTGAATCGGCAGAATAAATCAAGTTTGAGGCAAGGTCATTGTTTGGCACCAATCTCTCGTTATCAAGATTCAAGAAAATCAAATCTGCAAGTTTACCCTCTTTCACCTCACCTGCATTCAATCCAACGGCATTTGCACCATTTACAGTCGCCCATTGAAGAACATCATTAACTTTTCCGGCTTGCGGATTTGCGTAATGAACCTTTGCAAGCAAAGAAGCAAACTTCATTTCATCAATCATCGAAAGATTATTATTTGAAGACGTTCCATCTGTTCCCAATGCTATTCTGCAAGATTTTGCAATTGCCTGTTCAGAATCAAATACACCCGAAGCAAGTTTCATATTGGAACAAGGATTATGAACTATGGTCGTTTTTCTCTCAGCTAATATCTCAGCCTCTTTTGGAGTCAGATGTACGCAATGAGCAGCCAAAGTTCTATCATTAAGCACACCTATGCTGTCAAGGTATTCCACAGGACGCATTCCTGTTTGCGACAAACTATCTTCAACTTCCTTTTGCGTTTCTGAAAGATGTGTATGAAACAAAAAACCGTTTTCGTTTGCAAATTCGAAACACTCTCTATACAGTTCTTTGCCGCAAGTGTATATAGCGTGAGGAGCGATTCCCAAATCGACCAATGAACCCTCTGATTTTTGGAAAGATTTTGCGTAATCGAAGTTTGCATTTATCGCATCCTTACCCAAAGAATCCATAAAGCAGATTCCGACATTTGCTCTTATCTTCATACTTTCGACAGCTTTGACAATAGCATCGTGAAACCAATACATATCGGCAAAGAACACCGTTCCGCTTTTTATCATCTCCAATATAGCCAAACGAGTTCCGTTGTAAATATCTTCAGCCGTCAATTCAGCCTCTCGTTTCCAAATATTGTTCAACCAATCGAACAAAGGCAAATCCTCACAATAGCTTCTTAGCAGTGTCATCGAAGAATGAGTGTGCATATTATAAAAAGCCGGCATCACCGCCTTTTGTCTTACATCAAAAACCTTTGCTTCCAAATCTTCAATGCAAGGAGCTATCTTGCTGATTACACCATTTACTATCAGCAAATCAGTATTCTTGTTATCTAAAACAGCATTCTTTATCAATACCTTTTTCATTGCTTTCTATTTTTTGCCTATATAAGAAATGAAATCCAAGTCGAACGAAAGCGAAAAGTAAGCTGTAACTTTCCACTGCTTGGTTGTCTGTATCGACCAGCCGGCAGGCAAAACCGAACCTTCTTCATAACCGTCTGCAAGCATGGTATATTGTGCCACATTCACACCTGCGGAAGCGTGAAAGAAGTCTAAGAACTTATAAGAGGGTCCTACATAAAAATTCTTGAAGATATTGTTTCCTCCAAATCCCACATAGATACCCAAATCCTGCGAAAACTTTTGACCGGGCTTTGTTAAATCCATCAACATCATCGATGCTCCGACAACCAAATCAAAATCCACCTTGCTCGAATTGCGATTGACAATTATATTCTCATATTCCGAGTTTCCCAAAGCACGAGGCATGATATCCCAATCGGGAGTTGGGAAAAATCTCATAGCCATTCCTTGAATCACTCTCACCTTTTTCTTTCGGTTGGTTGCGTGAAGCACTTTTTCTTCAGCCGCCTCAGCTCTTTGTTTTGTGTATTTGAGTTCTTCCTCTCTTTGCATTATCACGATTTCTGCGGCTTTTAGCTTTTCTCTTAGCGTGTCTGACATTTTGAAATACTTATCACGCTCCTCAGAAATCATACTTAGCTGTTTGTCTTTATTTGAAATATGATTCTCTTTCTCGTTTATGCTCTTTTGTAACAAAGATATCTCTTTTTCTTTCCCCTCAATGCTGGCATTCTTCGCCTCGACCAAACCCTCAATCTTCGCCTTATCGATATTAGACGTGCTTATAGCATCCTTATACACCTGCTCCTTTTCCGCAAACAAGATTTCCTTTTGTTGCAAAATGCGAATCTTCTCTTCCAACAAAGCATTCTTTTCGTTCAACTGCTGTTTGATTTCGTTATTCACAACTGTCAGAGTGTCATTCATTAGCAACAGTTCCTTGTTTCTTGCTTTCAGTTTGTCTATGCCAAGATTCAGCTTATCTATTTCAGTATGTAAATTCTCCAAATCCAACTTCAAACTGCTCAACTCAAACTCCAAGCTATCAACTGTCTCCATTTGCTGAGAAAAAACAGCAAAAGAAGACATCATAAACCGCCCTAAAAAATATATCCTCAAAGATTTAATGATTC
>JAGBSA010000023.1 GCA_017632095.1 Bacteroidales bacterium
ATTCATCCTGTTGTTTACGTAATCTTTCCAAGTTCAGATTATTTGTTTCCACTTGTTTGATTCTCGGATTTGCGACCGGACTTGTAGAAACAGTAGTTTCTGGAATGTTCTTATAAGTACCATCTTCTTGAAGGACGTTCTTATAGGTTGTAGATGTAGAAACCGTTTTTGTAGTAGGATTCTTGGCTATCTCATTATTCAGTTCCAAGTTCATTCTATCCAAAGAATCGATATTCTGTTGCAATTCCGCTAACTTTTCATCAATTACCTTCAAACGAACAGGAAGTAATTCTGTTACTTGCTTATCTGTTATCTCAACCATTTTTCTCTTGATGTCTTCTCCAAAGATAACTTGGTCTAAAATAGCAGAACCAAGAACTGCCATAATGATTGCGATAAACATACGGAATATTACACCGACCTTACTTGTTCCTACGGTCAAGATGATCTGTCTTTCTATTTGCACAATAATTGTGATAAAGACGAAAGCAGACAAAATGCATCCCCATAATGGAGCATGAACATATCGTTGTGCAAAACAGAAACCGGTAAATCCCCATAATATCATCAATATCAATAAGGCAGCTGTATATTTCTTCAAATGTTTATAACTTGCTTCGCTGCATTGAGCCAATATTTTACTGTTCCAACCTGTAAGGAAACAACCTAAACGTAACCATGCTTTCATAATCAAATACTTTTAATTTGTTCTAATGATAATGCTGCCAACCCTCTCAAAAAGCCTCTCTCATACGAAAAGAGCATACCCATCATATAAGGAGCTTCGTTTATAAAATCCTGTTCCATTGTATTCAGTTCCTTGACATGTTGCAACAAGATTTCCTTCTTTGTTTCCAGTTCCTTGACTAATTCAATAAGTCCAGCTTCCTTTCTGGAGTTTATGTGAAAGTCTATTGTACGCAAATCGTCCTCATACTTACGATGCACTTGTTTGAACTTTATTTCAAGTGAACTTTTAATCATCGACTTATTCATTTCTTTATACGATGTATCAGGATTCGTTAAGGCATCATCGTAACCCTTGCTTTCATAATCATCCTTCAAGAAATTATAAATCAAATCGATAGGTTTACCTGTACCGTAAGTAATGGTAACGATATTATTTACAGGCTTTTCTTCATTGGTTTCATTTACCAATACATCTTGTTCAATGATAGGCTCTGCTACCGCTTGCTTTCTTCTGAAAAAATTAAATACTCCCATTTTATTATTCTTTTAAATTTTACTATTTATGACTTTTGTTAATCTCTTTTCATCTGTTTATCGCTTTATTTAGTAAAAGGTAAACAAGAAAAATGAAAAAAATTATAAGTGACAATGAACACAAGGTCTAAATCCCAATTGATCAAGCAAATATCCTTCCATTTCCAAATCAGGATTGAACTTTACTCGATAATAATTGTAGAGCAGTTCAATAATTGGACGTTTGAATCTTTCTTCATAATCTACAAGGAAGTCCTTAACCACTTCATCAGAATATCCTGTCGTATTATTATATAAAGGTTCATGATATTTCCCTAAGAAAGAATACTTGCTATATTGCTTCAAGATTCTGGTATGCTTCGGTGATTTATAATAATATCTTCCTGCTTCTTTTATCAACTCATCCAATTTGCTTTCTAATTGTCCTAAATCGTAATTGATGATAGTTTTTACACCGGAATTCTCTTTTACGATTTCCTTTGCTTTTACATGAATACCGAATGCAGTATAAATACGCATTTCCAGTACATCTTCTCTTCCGTCCAACAGGTAAAGGTTTTCCTTAAACCATGCACGGTAGCGTTCAATCCATTCTATTCCTCTGTCTCTAATAGCTTGCGGAATTTCGTAGTTGCGAAATTCAGAATGTAAGCGTTCACAATCTTCTCTGCGATGATAACAAGGCGATTCGCCTTCAAATACATATCGGTAATTATCTACCACTTCTACCTTCTGATAGATTTCTTCTACAAATCTTTCCGGATTCATCACAAATTCCTTGTATGCCAATAGGGCTTGTTCTTCTTTCTTATTCAAGAAAAATAAAGGGCGGTTATACACGTCACCAGATAAATCCATTTTGCTGAAATCCAGCTTTCGAAGAATCTTCATCGAATTAGCTCTTGTAATATATACTCTCATAACTCCTACTATTTATGACTATTATTAA
>JAGBSA010000230.1 GCA_017632095.1 Bacteroidales bacterium
AGAGAAGGTGTTGCGGATTTCGATTTAGAGGTTTTGTATTTTCAATATGGCAGATACTTACTTATAGCCTCTTCACGCAAAGGCAACCTCCCTGCAAACTTACAAGGAATTTGGGCAAGAGGTGTTGATGGCGATTGGAGAGTTGATTATCATACTAACATAAATATTCAAATGAATGATTGGCCTGCAAGCCCTGGAAATCTGTTGGAATGCAATCAGCCTTTAATTGACTATATTCGCACACTTATTCTTCCCGGAGAAAAGACAGCCAAGGCATATTTCGATGCAAGAGGTTGGACTGCATCAATTTCTTCAAACATCTTTGGATTTACTTCGCCTCTTGCAAGTGAGGATATGAGTTGGAACTTCTCTCCTATGGCTGGTCCTTGGCTTGCAACCCACCTTTGGGAACACTACGACTTTACTCGAGACAAGAAATACTTAAAAACAACAGCCTACGACATAATCAAAGGCAGTGCAAACTTCACAACGGACTATCTATGGAAAACCCCCGCGGGATTTTACACCGCATGCCCTTCAACCTCTCCCGAACATGGACCAATAGACCAAGGAGCTACATTTGTGCATGGAGTTGCAAGAGAAATATTAAGCCAAGCCATCAAAGCATCTATTGTCTTGAACAAGGACAAAACTGAACGTAAACGTTGGCAAAACGTATTGGACAGCATAGCACCTTATAATATCGGTCGCTATGGGCAACTTATGGAATGGAGCAAAGATATTGACGACCCCAAAGATGAACACAGACATGTAAATCATTTGTTTGGCTTACACCCCGGCACAACTATTTCTCCAATTCTTACACCCGATTTGGCAGAGGCATCAAAGGTTGTGTTGAATCACCGAGGCGATGGAGCAACAGGTTGGAGTATGGGTTGGAAGATCAATCAATGGGCAAGACTTTGCGATGGAGACAGAGCCTATCTTTTGTTTGGCAATCTCTTGAAGAACGGTACATTAAACAATCTTTGGGATTCGCATCCTCCATTTCAGATTGACGGCAATTTCGGAGGCAGTGCAGGCATTATAGAAATGCTTTTGCAATCGCATCTTGGCTTTTTGCATATTCTTCCCGCTCTTCCACAGGCTTGGGAACAAGGAAACGTAAAAGGATTGCTTGCAAGAGGAGGTTTTGAAGCAGACATTCTTTGGGAAAACGGAGAGTTGAAAAAACTGATAGTTAAATCCAATGCAGGAGAAGAATGCAATCTTCTTTACAAAGATGCAAAACTATCTTTCAAAACAAAGAAAGGACGTTCGTATCTAATAAAATACGAAAACGGAAAATTAACAAGGGAATGATTTAGTAAGCCTTTACAGCCGTACCGCTCACAAATACCATGATATATGAATCAGCTGCAGTAACGTTTATCTCAAAATCGATACCGATGACGGCATTCGCTCCCATCTTTGCGGCTCTTTCTTCCATCTGTTTGAGAGCTATCTGTTTGGCTTCAAACAAGGCGTCTTCGTATGCAGAACTTCTATTCTTCTTTTCCGGGTCCTGACGTTTGAAAAAGGTCTTCAGCCTTACACTAAGTGCAATTTCTCCTGTTACAATACCGAGATAGGTCGCTATTTGCTTTCCTTCAATATTATTTGTTGTCGTTACAATCATTTTTTTCTTTATTCTATTGGGTTGTTTGGAATGACTAATGCACAGATTAAGTATATCAACAATCCGCCACCTCCAAAGAGAGTGAGAATTACAACTAAAAGTCTCATTATAGTAGGATCTATGTCGAAGTATTCTGCGAAACCTCCACAAACTCCGCAAAGTTTTCTGTTTGTATTAGAACGATACAATTTTCTCATACCTTATTTTATTTAGTAAAACCTTAATTTAATTTTCTAATTCTTCGTTTCAATTCTCTCCTTTTCAAGAATCATCTTCAACAAAGCCTCACTACCTGCATTGACATCAATCCAAGTCCTCTCGAAGTCTCCTGTGTACCACGGATCTGCCACATCGGCACCACTACCGACATAACTCATCAACAAGCGAACCTTGTTCAATGAATCGTTTCCTACAAAGGGTACAAGGTTTCTGAGGTTGTTTCTATCCATTGCAATGATGTAATCAAATTCTTCGTAGTCTTGCTTGGTGATTTGCCTTGCTCTCTTGCCCTCACACGAGATATTATGTTCTGCAAGTTTTCGTTTTGCAGGCGGATAGACAGGGTTGCCGATTTCTTCTCGGCTTGTAGCACATGATTCTATATGAAACCTATCCGTCAAACCACGCTTTGCAACCATATCTTTGAATACAAATTCCGCCATCGGACTTCTGCATATATTACCATGGCAGACAAACAAAACCTTTATCATATCTCAAAACAAAAAAGTTAAAATATAAAACTCCAAGAGTCTTTTATTATAAATATCAAGACTATTATTCCATATATGACCTTTAACAGTGTGCCTGCCAAAAAGCCGACGAACGAGCCGATTGCCGCTTTCATTGCATTGTCTTTATTTCCTGCCATCATCTCTCCTATATATGCTCCAAGGAAAGGTCCTAAGATAATTCCGAAAATGCCGAACGGTCCTATCGTTATACCCAAAACAGGCAATACAAACAAACTTATGATAAGCCCTATGGTGCTTCCTCTTACTCCAAGTTTAGTACCACCGAATTTCTTTGTACCATAGATAGGTATGACATAGTCTAATGCCATTATGATAAGGGCTATCACTGCCATCACTATAAGAAATGCAACATTGGCTTCAAAGTCGGGTAGAAGTAATAAGAGTAACATACCGATAAAGCTAAGAGGGGTTCCGGGCAGTCCCGGAGCTATTGCTCCTATTATACCGATTATACCCATCAATATAGCTGCTATAATTATCAATGCAGTCATAAGTCTGATATGATTTTATTTTACCTTCAACACTTCGCCATTATCCTTGACTATTGTTCTGTACCATTTCTCAGGATATTGAGGTTGGGAAGGAGAAACGCATTGTCCTTTTCTGTAAGGGTTTTCAATAAATTTACCATCTGCCTCTTTCTTCACATTACCATCAATATATTTGACAAGCAGATAATGTTTCAACTTGGTCCATGTGTCAAAGGTTCTCTTGACTCTTTGGTTTGAGAAAGTTGTCATAAGGTTCTTTATCTCAGCCTCGGATTTACCTTCTTTGACTGCAAGCAATATCTCTTCATCAAATGCCTTTGCATCTTTCACAAAGCCTGTCTCCAAATTATATTGCTCTTTTCTTATGTCTTTTATCATATCCGAGTAGCGTGTGTAGGCGTAATTTGTTACGAAATTAAACAACCAAAACATCGATGTCTCGCTGTATTCTATCATTGCTCCGTTTCCTTCTTTTAAGTGTTCACTTACTTGTTGCAATGCTGTGTAAATCGGCATATAAACGGTTGAATAAGTGTCATCAACTCCGAACCACATCAATCCTTTTGCAAAAGTCGGCATATTCTCTCTTGACTCTATCACCATAGAAAAGCCTGTCTGTTGTGTGGATATTGCTCTCTCGTGAACATATTCTTGTCCATCAACGGTGAATCCCATTGGTCTCCAACGGTAAGGACATTCGAACGGACCGGCTCCTAAATCCTGTGTCATATCCATTTGAGTGCCTTGGAAGTGGTCTCGCATTAGTTCCATAACATCTTGAACCGTCAAAAGTTTATCCGGTTTTATCCATAGCGGCATTCGATTCGTCAGATTATGTCCCATTGCGTAGTCTTCGTATTGCTGCATTTGAGAATTGCAACGGCGGAAAATAGACCATACTCTCGACTCACAGCCTCTTGCAGCAGAGAAATTGATTGGTGCATAGACATCTGAGAAAGAAAATTCTTGGTCTTTGCCTGTGAAGTAGCCCTTTTGACGTGCAAAAGTGATTACATCGTGGCTGTAAACCACCTCTACTTCGGGACGGAAGATGTGTTTAAGGTTTTTAGAGTTGATACTCTTGTATGATTTCTTTACTTGCAAAGGGAAAGTCGTGATTCGAGCGTGATTAGCGTGTGCAGAAATGTAGCCTTCCGGTATTTTCATCGCTACCCATACTGCTCCTTTTTCTTCACCCTTTCCAATAATTTCCATAATCCAAACTTCCTTGTCGTCTGCT
>JAGBSA010000231.1 GCA_017632095.1 Bacteroidales bacterium
ATAAGCCGGGTTCTGTCAGATTTGCTTTACAAATCGTTCTATCATTAATCTACTACTTGCCTCACGACAAGTCTCTAACGACCTACCCCTCAGATATTGCGGGACGAGCAGCCCCTTATCTGATATACTTGGTCTTTCAACTCATAAGGTTTACCCATTCGACATATCACTATGACGAATCGTGAGCTCTTACCTCACGTTTTCACCCTTACCTTTTGCAAGGCGGTTATTTTCTGTGGCACTTTCTGTCAGGTCTTCTCAACCTGCCTACCCGTTAGGTAGTATGATGCTCTATGTTGCCCGGACTTTCCTCTCCGAATCAATGATTCGCAGCGATAGAACAATGTCGTATCTTTATCAATTCTTATTCTTTTTGTGCAGCATTGGCAGCACGCTTTCTTGCTATTTCGTCTAACAAGATTTTTCTTATTCTCAAGTGGTTCGGAGTAATCTCCAAATATTCGTCTTCACCGATATACTCCATTGCTTCTTCCAATGAGAATTTCTTTGCTGGGGCTATATTAACTTTTTCATCTGCTCCTGCCGAACGCATATTGGAAAGCTTTTTGGTGATTGTAAGATTGATTACTATATCATCAGGTCTCAAACCTTCTCCGACAACCATTCCGGTATATATTTCTTCTCCCGGAGACACAAAGAACGTACCTCTATCTTGCAATTTATTGATTGAATATTCTATTGCAGTACCTGTTTCTTTTGCAATCAAGGCTCCCATTCTTCTTCCTCCGATTTCTCCCTTCCAAGGCTCATATCCTTTCAAGCGACTCGCCATTATAGCCTCTCCTTCCGAAACTGTGAGAACATTATTTCTCAATCCGATGATTCCTCTTGAAGGTATAGTAAATTCAATGTGGCTTCTGTCGCCTTGAGCCTCGATAGAGTCGATTTCTCCCTTACGCATGGTAACCAATTCTATCACTTTACCAGCAAATTGCTCCGGAACAACTATCGTAAGCTGCTCAACAGGCTCACATTTCACTCCGTCAATTTCTTTAATTATCACCTTAGGCTGTCCGACTTGCAACTCATAACCTTCTCTTCGCATTGTCTCAATAAGAATTGAAAGATGAAGAATACCACGTCCGTAAACAATCAACGAATCAGGCGAATCGGTCTCTTCAATTCTCATTGCAAGGTTTTTTTCCAACTCTGCGAACAATCTCTCTCTAAGATGTCGTGAAGTTACATACTTGCCATCTTTTCCGTAAAAAGGAGAATTGTTAATCGTAAACAACATACTCATCGTCGGATCATCGACCTTGATTGGTTTTAGCGGTTCCGGATTTTCTGCTTCACAAACCGAATCACCTATATCAAAGTTTTCCAATCCCAATATAGCACATATCTCTCCTGCATGAACTTCTGTCTTGATTTTTTCTTTTGCCAAGCCTTCGAAAACGTAAAGTTCTTTGATTTTGGAACGCATTTGTTTTCCATCAGCCTTAACAAGAGTAATATCTTGTCCTGCAATCAATGTTCCTCTGTGCAAACGTCCGACCGCTATTCTGCCGACATATGAAGAATAATCCAAAGATGAAATCATTAACTGAGTGTTTCCCTCTTCGGTTTTGTATGCAGGAATATGTTCAATGATTTGATCCAACAAGTAAGAAACATCTTCTGTTTCTTTTTGCCAATCTTCGCTCATCCAACCGTGCTTAGAAGAACCATAAACTGTTGGAAAATCCAATTGTTCTTCGGTTGCACCAAGAGCAAACATCAAATCGAATACCTTTTCTTGTGTTTCAATCGGATTACAATTTGGTTTATCGACTTTATTTATCACAACAATAGGCTTAAGATTCAAATCTATTGCCTTTTGCAAAACAAAACGTGTTTGAGGCATCGGTCCTTCAAAAGCATCGACTACAAGCAAGACTCCATCCGCCATGTTAAGAACTCGTTCTACCTCTCCAACAAAATCACTGTGGCCCGGAGTATCGATAATGTTTATTTTATGTCCTTTATATCTTATAGAAACATTCTTAGACAAAATTGTGATACCTCTTTCTCGTTCCAAGTCATTGTTATCCAAAATAAGGTCTTTTGTTTCTTGGTTCTCACGGAACAGCTTTGCTTGATGCAACATTCTGTCCACAAGAGTCGTCTTACCATGATCGACGTGTGCTATGATGGCTACGTTTCTTATATTTTGCATTGTTGTTTTTATGTTTTATGTCTATCGTTTTTTTACTAAGTATTCTCTTTTTTGCTTAGCTAATTACTTGTTGTTTTATTTCTTCTACTGCTTTTGCGATTCCGGTTGCGTCTTTTCCACCTGCTGATGCAAAATGTTTTTGTCCGCCACCGCCACCTTTGATATTTTTGGCGGCTTGTCTTAGTATTGCAGATGCGTCTTTGCCTGATGCAACCAACTCATCGCCCAACAAAAGCGTCAAAACGACCTTATCATTTTGTACTCCATGTGCGACAAAGCAAATTCTACTGTATTCACTCTTGAATTTGAACGCTATATCCTTAACCATATCGGCATTTAAGCTACTACACTCCAATTCCAAAAAGTCAATATCGCCGCATCTCTCTACTTTATTCTTTAACAATTCTGCCAATTGCATAGCTTTTTCCTTGTATAGTTTTTCCAACTCGGCTTTCAATGCCGCATCTTCTTCGATAAGTTTTTTGATTGAAAGAACAATATCAGGACTTGCTGCAAAGAATGAACGTATATTTTTCATTGTATCGGCTACTGAGTTGAAATATTCTTCGCAAACCTCACCTGTAACTGCTTCTATTCTTCTTACACCTGCTGCAACGGCTGTTTCACTCATAATATTCAACATTCCGATTCTTCCTGTTGATTTTGCGTGAGTACCGCCACAAAGTTCTATACTTTCACCAAAGCGAACGCATCTTACCTTATCGCCATATTTTTCTCCGAACAACGCCATTGCTCCCATTTCTTTAGCCTCTGCTATTGGTATATTGCGAAAGTCTTCCAAAGAATAGTCGGCTCTGATTGCGGCATTAACCAAACGCTCTACCTTTCTTATTTCTTCATCTGTCAGTTTTGAAGGATGTGAAAAGTCAAATCTCAATTTGGTATCATCAACATAAGAACCCTTTTGTTCAACATGCGTTCCGAGTACTTTACGCAAAGCATGGTGCAAAAGGTGCGTTGCAGTGTGATTTGCTTCGGTTGCAAGACGTTTTTGCTTATCTACAACCATTCTGAAAGGCTTATCTACAACCGATGGCAATTGTTTTACAATATGTACAGTTAGTTCATTCTCTTTACGAGTATCGATTATGCTTATCTTTCCGCCTTCGTTTTCGATATATCCTTTATCTCCAACTTGACCTCCCATTTCAGCATAGAACGGAGTCTTATCAAAGACTAATTGATACAAAGTAGCAGTTTTTGTTGTTACCTTTCTATATCTCAACAATCGGCTTTCTGTCTCCAAAGTGTCATATCCGGCAAATTCTCCTAAGCCTTCAAATTCTTCAACCTCTACCCAATCCTCTGCTGAACTTTTGGTTGCATTTCTCGAACGTTCTTTTTGTGCAGCAAGATTCTTTTCGAATCCAACCATA
>JAGBSA010000232.1 GCA_017632095.1 Bacteroidales bacterium
GAAAGATGGAGCTGCAGTAAAAGCACACAACTGTGGAAGCAAGGATGCTGCTCACAAATGCAAAGGTGAATGCAAAAATCACAAGAAAGATGGAGCTGCAGTAAAAGCACACAACTGTGGAAGCAAGGATGCAAATCACAAATGCAAAGGTGAATGCAAAAATCACAAGAAAGAAATTAAGAAATAAAAGAATTCTTGAAGTATTACGGCAACAACAGAGGCTTGCGGCTTGATGTTGTTGCCGTTTTTTTGAGAATATGGAACAGGAACTTGCGAGAGCAGAGCGTATTGCAGCAGGGGATAGGACGGCATTCAAAGAATTGTTTGACGAATACAATGCAGAGATTGTCAATCTTTGCTATGCCATGATTAGAAATAAGCCTGATGCAGAAGATATAGCACAAGAGGTTTTTGTAGAGGTGTTTTGTTCCATTCGTTCTTACAAAGGAAAATCCAAACTATCAACTTGGATTTATAGAATAGCGGTTAATAAGTCGTTGAACTTTATCAAGAAAAAAAAAGTTCGTAGTCTGTTTGTTCGAAAAGAAAAAAAAATCCAGACAGATATGACAAATATTGGAACAGATTGGCAATTGAGAGAGAGTCAATACAAAACACACTTTGACAAAGCTATATCTCAGCTGCCTGAAAAGCAAAGAACAGCCTTTGTTCTCTATATGTATGAAGACTTACCGCAGAAAGAAATAGCCACAATTATGAATTGCTCGCTTCCAACGGTCGAAGTGTCTATTCATCGGGCAAGAAAATTCATTGAAAATTACATTAAAACATTTGATAAGGAGCTTCTACAATGAGAAATTTGGAAGAATTTATCGCAAAAGTTAGAATAGAGGTAGATAACAAAAATATGTTCGATTCAGTTTGCAAAAGAATAGATGAAGAACAAGAATCGAAGTTGCCAATTGTTACAAGCATCGGCTTACAGTTGTGTTGCTGCCTAATAGTTTTGGTTTCATTATTCAATATGTTTGGAATGAAATCACACGATGATATTCAAACAGCACAAAACGACAATACAGAGTATCAAATCTTTGCTCAAGAGAACTATTTTGATATATTGTCGGATTATTATCCTGAAGAACTTGTAAAAGGAGAGTAAATAATCATGAAAAAGAGTTATTCAATAGTCATAATCGTGCTTTTGGTAGTTTTGACCGCGGTAAACCTATATTTTGTTTTCGGAAGAAATACATCTTGTGAGGGAAATTGTTCTCATAGCGGTGAATCGTGCTGCTATGTGTCGAAAACAATATCTTTGAACGAGAAACAAAAAGAACAGTACAGTCAAATAAAGCATAAATATCAAAAGCGAGCAATCTTGGTTGCAGATTCGTTACACATTAGTCAAGAAGTATTGATGAAAGAAATGATGTCAGCAGAGCAAGATAGTCTTCGATTGAGAGAAATGGAGGCAAAGATAAGTTACTATCAAGCACAACTACTCCATTTATCCGTAGAGCAATATTATAATATCAAAACAATACTTACCCCAGAACAAATACCTGCATTGGATAGGCTTTTTGCACAGATTCTTATTTGTCGCCCGACATGTAATCATCGAGATGATGATGGGGGAACGATTCCTCATTTGAATTAAACAACAGATTGATTCCCAAATCGCTTAATATAAAAAAACGGATACTTGCTTTTAGAAACACCAGTGCAAGTATCCGTTTTTTATTTCTTGATTTCAAAAAATCCTTTCTTCGTTTTTGGCTTCCTAATTCTTTGTTTTAATATTTTGTTTTCAAGTATTATTGTAGCGATTCTTGATATGGGGTTGAGTGAATAAAAAAAACGGGAAGTCATCTTCAAAGATTAACTTCCCGTTGTGACCACGGCAGGATTCAAACCTGC
>JAGBSA010000233.1 GCA_017632095.1 Bacteroidales bacterium
AACAAAAATTAGAAGAATCGCAAGGCAAGAGAGAAGAATAAGCGATGAGCTTTGAGCGGTGAGAAAGGAGCTTTGAGAATTTTTAAGTTGCGTTTTTTTTGTACTGAAACGGCGTTCGAGAGATTTTGAACGCCGTTTGCGTTTTTTATCTCTTCGTTTTGAGAATGCTTTACCTTGTTTGGAGGATTTGTTCGTACTTATTGGTGTTTGCAGGGTTGATTTCCTTCATCAAATCGACCACTCTGCTTTTCTAATTTGCCGGAGCACCTTTGAAGATATTGACTATCTCGTCTGCTTTTGCGTCAAAGAATTGTTGAACTGCCACAAGGTTGGACTTCTCTCGGTAAGCTTTTCTTACGTTTTCAAGAGCCTCTATGATATTGTTTCGAGCCTCTGCTTGGCTTTCTCCTCCCATCATGTCCAAACCTAAGCGATGGTATTGGTAACTGGCGTCTCGTAAAGTGCGATAGGTGGTATTGGTGTAGTTTTCCAACATCCAATATTTGTTCTTTTGGCTTTCGGCTCTTTTCCAACCTTTGTTGGGCGAACGTTGTGCTGCTGTTACTATGTTGTTACAAATATTAAAATATTCTGTTCCTCCGTTTAGTTCGAATGAATCGGCATCTAAGGCAAGGAAATAGTAAAGATAGAATGCTATTGTGGAGATTAGGTTGTTGGTATAGTTGTTTTCGTCAAATTCAAAACTCTGTCCCTCGATGTATTTGAAAACTACGTCTTGCTCTTGTGTGTTAAGAAGGGTGGTAGTGTAAGTAGAGCCGTAAACAGGACGACGTAATTGAATATGGAAATCTCCTGTGAAGTCTTCCTGTGTTGCATGTGATTTTATGTTTATTGAAATGCTGCCTTCTATTCTTTCGAATTCTTCGTATGTTTTGTTGGTCCAACTTCTTTGATTGATAAATTCGTTGAGCAATTCTTGAATTGTTTGAAATATTGTCTTGTCCGTGCCTTGTATTTGGGCGGAATTGACACTTATACTCACTCTGAATTCTTGTGAAAAGAGGTTTGCCGACAACAAAATAAAAACTAACAGTGCTAAGGCTTTCTTCATATTCGCTAATCTCTTATGATTGTGAAACGTTTTCCTTATTCTTTATAACGGATATTAGTTTCGATACAATATCTTCGGCTATTTCGGATTTAGATTTTAATTCGGTTTTCTCTATATTGCCGTTTGAATCTATCATTGTTACCTTATTGGTGTCGTATCCAAAGCATGCGTTTTTGTCATTCAAAGAGTTGAGAACGATGAAGTCAAGGTTCTTTTTTGTGAGTTTTGATTCTGCGTTTGCTTGTTCGTTGTTTGTTTCAAGGGCAAAGCCAACAAGTATTTGCTTGTTTGTTTTCCTTCTGCCCAATTCTGCAAGTATGTCTTTGGTTGGCTGTAATTCTATCGTAAGTGCTGCATCGGCTTTCTTGACTTTTTGAGAGAATGTGGTCTTTGGCGTATAGTCGGCAACAGCTGCTGAAAGTATTGCTACATCTGCAAATTCAAATGCTGCAACTGTTGCATTGTACATATCATCTGCCGATTTTACATCTATTCTTTCGATGTTTGAATGTTCAGTTTTTAAGTGTGTAGGTCCTGCAATCAACTTTACTTTAGCTCCTTTTGAGGCTAAGTTTTCGGCAATCGCAAATCCCATTTTCCCAGATGAGTTATTGCCGATGAATCTTACCGGATCGATTTGTTCGTATGTTGGTCCTGCTGTTACGCATATTGTTTTGCCTTCAAGCAAAGGTGGTTCGCTTAGGTAGCTTTCAACTGTTGCAAAAATATCTTCAGGTTCTGCCATTCTGCCTTTGCCTTCCACTCCGCAGGCAAGTTCTCCACAGGTTGGCGAAATCAAACTTACGCCTTGTGAAACTAAGGTGGATAGATTTCTTTGTACGCCTTTGTTGTTGTACA
>JAGBSA010000234.1 GCA_017632095.1 Bacteroidales bacterium
ATATGCACAGAGCCGCCAATGTGTTACATATCCCTTAGAAAGACACGTCATTCCCACGAAATAATATCAAGAACGAAATGCTTCGTTATAAACCTTACAACCAAGGAACTTTGCAAGGCAACGGATTGGTGCGGAGTGCGTTCAGGCAGAGACTATAACAAATTCAAAGAAACAGGACTTACTGCCGTAAAATCTCAAAACATTAACGCACCTTACATAGATGAAAGTCCGTTGTGTATAGAATGCGAAGTGATTGAAATAAAAGAGTTAGGCTCTCATGATATGTTTATAGCCAAAGTTGTAGGCGTTCTTGCCGATGAAAGATACATCAATTCCGAAAGCGGATTATTCGATTTGGAATCAGCAGGCCTCCTATCCTATTCCCATGGCAAGTATTATTCGTTGGGAGAACGACTTGGCTTTTTCGGCTATTCCATACAGAAAAAGAAGAATACACAAAAGCGTAAAAAGTAAATAAATCGCAATAACAACTATATAGCGGAAACAAATTCAATTTTAAGAATTCGTTTCCGCTTTTTCTTATCCGTAGCACTTTTTCTTGATTTAGCCTTTCTTGGTTTGGGTAAAAT
Organism: Bacteroidales bacterium; assembly: GCA_017632095.1. GTDB lineage: Bacteria > Bacteroidota > Bacteroidia > Bacteroidales > P3 > Onthomorpha. The sequence continues at coordinate 591 of JAGBSA010000234.1, forward strand.
AAGTCTTCTTTTTAATTTTCTGAAACTTGATTTTAATTTTCTAAAACGCCGTTTCGTTCATGCTGAAACGAAGTTCCGCTGAAAGTTGATTCAAGTTCTATTTCGCTAAATATTCGTCTAAGTTTCTTAGAATAATATCTACTCTTATTGAAAAGCTTTCTTGTGTTGCAAAGGCTACGTGTGGAAGTAACAAGGTGTTTTTTGCATTTAGCAATGGGTGATTTGCTTGCAATGGTGGCTCGTATTCATATACGTCTATTGCTGCTCCGGCTATACGTTCTTGGTTTAACATATCTGCTAATGCTGAATTGTCTATAACGGCTCCGCGTGCTGTGTTTACGATTATTGCTGTTGGTTTACAGAGTGAAAGCATTTCTTTGCTTATCAAGCCTTGTGTGTGTTCTGTCAGTGGAACGTGAAGGCTGATTATGTCGGAGCGTTGCATCAAATCTGAAAGCGAGGTGTATTCTATTTGCATTGATTTTGCCTCTTGGCGTTTTGTGCGAGAGTATGCCAAGATGCAACAACCAAAGGCTTTCAATATTTCTGCTGTTTTCAAGCCTATTGCTCCTGTTCCTACAATTCCGACTGTCTTTCCGTGCAGTTCGCGTCCTAAGATATTGTTTCTGCCTTGCAAGGCACGAGTTGAGGCGTCGAAAGCGGTGATTTGTCTATACACATCTAACATCATGCCTACTGACAACTCGGCTACGGCTTGTGTTGCATAACCTGAGGCGTTGCGAATCAAGATTCCTTTTTCTTTACAATAGTTTTGGTCTATGTGGTCTAAGCCTGTAAATGCTACATTCAAGAATCGCAAGTTCGGACATTGCTCTAAAACATTGCGAGTCAATTTTATATTTGATACAATGACGACTTCGGCATCTTTCATTCTTTCAATCAGCGTCGGTTCATCTTCTTTTCTATCCGGGTAAACGACAAATTCACAACCTTTATCTGCGTATTGTTTTGCTAATTCTTCTGCTCTCTCTCGACTTATCCCTATGGGTTCTACTGCTACTACTTTCATATATTTCGTTTTTTTGTTTTCGTTGTTTCGATATGCAAATTTAATAATTTATATCAAAGCATTGGCTTATTTTTTGAGTAATTCGCACTAATAAAAAAAAGCCCCGATAAATTCGAGGCTTTTGATTGTTTGTGTCTTTTTATATTCTTACTACTTGGTTGTAGGTAAAATTTGACGTGCAGCAGTTTTTGGATTGTTGATTGTGTCGCATCCATTTACGCAACCGCCTGGACATGACATTACTTCTATGAAGTTTCCTGGACATTTGCCCGATTTTGCGTATTGTGTCAATTGACGGATAACTTGTTTGTTCAAACCGTCGATTACAACTTCTTTTACTACGTTTGGATCCGGCGCTGTTGCTTTTACAGACTCTGTAACACCACTTATCATCGCAAATCCTCTTCCGTGTCCTGCTATGTTTGGATCGAATTCCATTGGTTCTAAGCTTTCCAAATCTAATTCTGTTGCTTTGAACAATGCTTCCAATTCTTCGTAGCTTATTACGTAATCAACAATGTCTTTATACAAATAGCTTTCGCTTCTCTTTCCTACGCAAGGTGCTACCATTACTGTTATAGCATTTGGATCTTTTTCCTTAACGTATTGTGCTGTATAAACCATTGGAGAATATGTTGTTGAAACATATTGTTCCATTTCCGGCAAATGCTTACGAACAAGATTCATCCAACTTGGACAGCATGATGTTGTCATGAAAGAAGCACCTTCTTCCATACGTTCGATAAATTCTTCTCTTTCTTTTTCTGTGGTGATGTTAGCTCCCAATGCCACTTCTACTACATCTGAGAAACCTAATTTCTTTATACCTGTCAAAACTTTGCCATAGTCTGCTTTGAATTGTCCTCCCAATGATGGAGCTACCATAGCTACTACATTCTTTCCAGCTTTCATTTCTCTGAAAATATCTATCAAGAATGTCTTTTCAAATATTGCTCCAAATGGACAAGCAACCATACATTTTCCACAATAGATACACTTATCTGGATCGATGTGTTCTACTCCGTGTTCGTCTTTTGAGATTGCTCCTACCGGACAACTTTCTTCACATGGTACAGGTTGATAAATGATTGCGTGGAATGGACAAGCATCCATACACATTCCGCAACTTACACACTTCTCTGGATCGATGTGTGCTTGCTTTTCACCAACTGTGATAGCTCCTTTCTTACATGCGTAAGTACATGGTCTTGCAACACATGCTCTACATAGGTTGGTTACTATGTATTTGTTTTTAACACATGAAGAACAAGCTTCATCAACTACGGTCATCATAACCGATGTTTTATCTTGTCTCTCTTCTGCTAACTTTGCATAATGTGATAGAGGGTCCAATTCATCTACTTCATCATAAACATTGAATCCCAACAAAGCCATTACTTTGTACTTTACTACTGCTCTTTCCTTATGTACACAGCATCTTATGTTTGTTCCGTGTACCTTTGGTCTCATTTCCAACGGAAGTCGATCAATCTTTTCAACCAACTCGTCATTTACAATAAGACGAGCCAATCTTGCCAATATTTCTCGGCGAATTTCAACTGCGTTATTAATTGCCATTGTTTTGTGTTATGTTTTTTATGTTATTATCTTTCTAATCCTAATTGTTTGTAAATTTCGTCTAACAACTTGTCTTCAGTGCATTCTTCCAACAATACATCTCCTACTTTTGCATAAGGCGGTTTTGCAACACCTTCATTTTCATGGCAACCTAAGCAAGCTGATCCGATTATTTCTACTTTGTTTTTAATCTCTTCTGGCAAATTTTGTTTCATTTTTGCCAATTCTTGTCCTCCCGTAATGTAGCAATATGTTCCTACACAAATTCTTACGTTTAACATATCTATTCTATTTTATTATTTATTTATTATGAATTATGTTACTTGATTAAATAAATTTCAACCTTACTTCTTTCATGAATTTTTCTTCAAGAAGCATTGCTATATTTTTAACTACGTTTCGACGTATTTCCAATTCCACAGGCAGTGATGGATCTTGATGAGCTACGTTTATCTTTGTTCCAACAACTAAGTCTATTATGTCGGCGTCTAATATCATTCTATATATCTCCCAAGCAGGTCCCTCTCCTTGTACATTATTATTCATTCCTTTTCTTAATAATTCTGACAATGCACCGAGTGTGATTATACCCTCTGTCATCAAATCTATTCCTTCCATTTGTGATGAAGGTGGTAAACCTGCAGCAATATCATCTATGTTTACGGTAATCTCTCTCTTTAATTCTCTTGATAGAATTTGAGATGTAGTACCTCCACAAACTATCTTCTTACCTTTATATAAATTTACTATTTCTGCCAAATATTTGTCTTTGCTTTCTGAGAAAGGAGGTCCTGTACATATTAACAAGCGACGAGGTTCTCTAACATAAAGTACTACACACGATGTGTCATCTTTCGGTTTTAATATATCATTTAGCTCCGCCTGTTTTACTATACGCATAGATAATTCTCTTGCTGATATACGCGGATGTTTCTCTATTAACTCTTTAACAAAATCATTGATTCCATCTTCCCAACCAAAAGGCATATCTATATTTCCTATACCTGATTGGCTCACTCCATCGGAAAAACAAATCAATCTATCTTCTTTTTTGAGCTTTAAGTCGGAAATCTTAATTACTCTCTCATCTTGATGTTCCCCTTCAGCCTCTCGCTTAATTACTATTTCGTTTGAATCAATCTTATAAATCGAATTATCTCTTACTAACAATAATGGAGGATTATCAAATTCAACTATCTTTGCCTCCCCATCAGAATCTACATCTACAATTGTAAATGTGGAATAGCTAATATTTCTAACGCTATCTACAGGCAAGGTATCCATTATTGCTTTAATTGTTCGCAAGATAGGTTCGTGACGAACACGAAAGTTCATTGCCATAGAAGCTGTCATTGTTGAAAGTACATTTGCCTTAACTCCGCTTCCCAAGCCATCTGATAATACAACAATATTTCTGTTTTCTCCGACGCACTTACGCAACAAAACACAATCTCCACAAACAATATTGTTAAATTTATTGTTTTGATAACTTCCAACCTCTATAAAGAACTTCTCTTTTTCTAACATCTCGATTCGATTTAGAGTTCAAAGGTTATAGGTTCTGACTCTTTCTTTCCACCATCTTGATGCGACTCAACAATGGAATTAAGCATAGCCTCAGTATAAGAAGCATTTTCCCCTAACAAAAAGGCTATCTTTTGTACAACCTTCATATTTTCCATTATCACTTCTTGTGTTCGTTTCAAGACAAGATCTTTTCTAACCTCAGGGGCATGAAGGTTCTGTAAGATACCACACACAAGAGAATGATCTTGAACAGAAAATACCGATAAACTATAATAGTCATCGCCATTTCTGATATCTTGTTCTATTACATCAACACCCGTACTCAACACAGAGGAGAAAAAACGATGGAATGATAATAGTTTTGTTATATCTGCTCCATACAAACCTGGATTTGCATCAAATATCATCTTAACCTCATCTCCTAAAATATCAGCAAATTTTTCATTTGCATCTACTATTTTAAGATCATCATTTACAATAACAATACCTTGAGGCAATTTTTTTAGGAGAATATTGGTTTTGTCCTGAGCTATTCTTCTCATATAGGACACACACATATCATTCTCTGCTCTTCCATCTATCAAAGCCTTTGCAAAAGATTGACAACTATCATATCCACAACCTCCACAATTCAACTCATCTGATTCATTCTTTTTATTAACTCTTAACAACGCTTGCTGAATTTCTTGTTGTGTATACTTTTTACCTTCAATCTCTGGTATGTAAGAATAATCTGTTTTAATGTCAAGTTTATCGTAAACTTCTTTATGTGGATTGTTAGTCTCACCAACCTCTACCCCTTGCAAAACTTTAATACGTTTTGATGCTGATGAACTTGCTACATTAGAGCAAGGCCCTTTTATACATCCTCCTTCGCAAGCCATAAGTTCAAGGAAGGTTTTACAATCTTTTGATAACTGCTCACTGTCTTCAAGAATCTCTTTTATATTTGACATACCCGAAAATGTCATATATCGAACCTTAACATCACCCATGTTATGATTGATTCTTGCTTCAACAGTTGTGATAGAGTTCATCATATTTGCTAACATTCCTCCGTCAATAGGATAAAGATTTCCCCTTGTAGCGGAGAATGGATAAAAGACATCTTCTTCGGTAGGCTTCATAAACTCAAAGTATATGCCCATATCCTCAAATAGTTCTTTTATTTCCTTAAACGTCAAAACAAAATCTATCTTATCTCCGAACTCATCCAATTCACTCTTCTTTGAAGCACATGGACCTACAAAAGCAACTTTAGCATCAGGATGTAATTCCTTTAGGAATGCGGCATGAGCTACCATAGGCGAATAAATAGGTGCTATGGCTGATGAGCATTGTGGATAATACTTTCTTATCAATTGTACGGCAGTTGGACAACATGATGAAATATAAACACCATTAGAAGGTTGTTCATCTAACCATTTCTTAGTTTCTTCGGCAACCTTCTCGGCACCTATTGCTGTTTGTGAAACCTTCCAAAATCCTGCTTCTCTGAATGCAGCAATTACCATTCCTATTTCCTCACTCGCATACTCGCTTAAGTAACTTGGTGCAAGTGAAACGATGATTTTTTCATTTCTCATCAAGGATTGTTTCACCTCATCTAAATCATTGCGTATTTTCTTAGCATTTGCGGGACATATAAGCGTACACATACCACAATAAATACACAATTCCGGTATTATAGAAGCCGAACCAGATTGTATTTTAATCGCTTTAACAGGACAAGCCTTTATACACTTATAACAATCTTGGCAATTATTCTCTTCAGTATAAACAGGAGGCAAGGGTTTCATGACTTCAAAATATTAGATTTATAATCCGAACTTAGAGTTCAATATTTCCATCAACTTTGTTTTGTTTACATCAGTGAACATTTCACCATCAATAATCACTACAGGACCTTTGCTACATTGTTGTGAGCACAATTGTCCTTTGAAAGTTATTTTAGATTTCAAATCATTAACCTTCAAGTACTCTTGTATAAATTCCAAATTCTTGTTATTTCCTCTAGCAAAACAAGAACTTCCTAAGCAGATAACGATTTCTTTTTTCTCTTCCATTTATCTTTGTATTTTTTAGTTAGCTATCAATTTTTTATATCTTATACGTTTAGGTGTATTATCTCCTAAACGTTTCTTTTTATTTTCTTCATATTCTGAATAAGAACCTTCAAAGAAATAAACTTGAGAGTCTCCTTCAAAGGCTAGTATATGAGTAGCAATACGATCTAAGAACCATCTATCGTGAGATATAATCACTGCACAACCAGCGAAATTCTCCAAACCTTCCTCCAAAGCTCTCAACGTATTTACATCTATATCGTTCGTAGGCTCGTCTAACAACAACACATTCGCCTCACTCTTCAAAGTCATAGCCAAATGCATACGATTACGTTCACCACCTGAGAGAACCTCTGTTTTCTTATTTTGATCTGTTCCAGAGAAATTAAATCTCGACACATAAGCTCTTGAATTTACTAACCTACCTCCAAGTTGTATTTGTTCGTTTCCTGAAGATATGGTTTCCCAAACACTTTTCTGTGGATCGATATCTTGGTGTTGTTGGTCGATATATCCAAGTTTTACAGTAGGCCCTACCTCAAATGTACCACTATCTGGCTTTTCTAATCCCATTATCATTCTAAACAAAGTAGTCTTACCCGCTCCATTGGCACCAATAACACCTACTATACCTGCCGGCGGTAAAGAGAAACTTAGATTTTCAAACAACAATTTATCTCCGTATGCCTTAGATATATTCTTTACATCTATTACCTTATCGCCTAATCTTGGTCCATTAGGAATAAAGATTTCTAATTTTTCTTCTTTCTCTCGAGCGTCTTCATTCATCATTTTTTCATATGAAGACAAACGCGCCTTTCCTTTGGCTTGTCTTGCCTTAGG
>JAGBSA010000235.1 GCA_017632095.1 Bacteroidales bacterium
ACCATAACATTGATTTCTTCCTGCTTTTTACTGCACACTTTCTTGTCTATGGCACGCAAATAGCTGTTCATGATTTTCACAATCACGCTGTCGTTCTTCATTTTGTAGCGTTCCAACAACTCATCCGTCAATGCAACCAAACTATCCGCCGTTTGCACCTCACCTTGAAAGATTGCATACTCGGCTTTGCTCATTCTCTTTGCCGTAACCTCCCTTATAGCGGAAATATACATCTTTTCGACAACCTCTTTCTCCGCATCGATTTGTGCTAACTCATTTGCACTTTCCAAAACCTCCAAAGCCTTGTCGTAATTATTGACTTTAAGATAAGAAAGTGTTTCAAAGAATTTATTGTCTATTTCTTTCCGTAGATTAGGTGTTTGAGTGTTTACGACAGCTGTGCTTTTCTGAGGATTCTTGTTTGAGGAGGTTTCAATATAATCTTGTTCTATTTTCTCCACTTCAAGTTCCGCATCGCTCTCTTTTTCCTTTATGAACTCAGGATATTGTTCTGCATAACCGGTATTTGGAGCCGCCGCTTCCAAACTATCCAAAACAGGATCACTTTCTTGAAGTGTACCTTGCAAAAAGGCGATCTGTTTCAATATTCCTTCCTCAAAATTTCCTCCAACCATAGATGCCAACTCTCTTGCCTTATGTAACAAATCCATCTTGGCTTCATTGTTCTTTGCCTCAGGCATTGACTTGGCTTGAGCAATGTAACTGTTCACCACAACATTGACTACCTCGTCAAAATCGGCAGTATCGCTTATGGTTTCTCTGTTTCGTTGAAAATAATCATAAGTATTGGCAATAAAATCCGCAGCTACATCATTTCTACCTTTTGAAATTGCTTTCTTTGTAACGTCAATATGATCTTTGTAAATACCGTTCTGGCAAATCTGAAGGTTCTTTGCAATCACTCCCTTGTTACATACCTTCATCGGATCTTGCTCACAATAACTTTCAAGCTCCTTTAATATATCCACAGCGTAGGCATACTTTCCTTGTTTGATGAGTGAAAGCGACTGAAGCAAGTTTTTGTCGTATGTATAAAGCAATAGATTCTTGCACAAAAGACTTTCCTCTTCCGAAGGTGCGAAAGTCTGCAACACATTCACCAAACGATTCGTCGTATTGACCACAGAACCACTGTCAAGGCTTATCTTGGCAAGTTCATAATTCGTCATAACATTCTGAGGATTGCTTTGAAGACTCTTTTGCAAATATTCATACGCTTCCTTTGGCTTATCGTTAGCCTTAGAGAAGATTGCCTTGCGATAATACCAATCACTCATTCTTGGCAACATGAATTCGACAACTTCCTTGTTTTGTTTTACCAACGTCCCAAGCTCAATCCATTTGGCGTAAATCTCGGTATCGCTATTGTAATGCTCGTTTTTCTTCAAGAAATCTTCAGCCGAAGAGAGTTGAAACTCATAAACCGGCATCATATCGGGGTTCTCTGTGTTTATTGCCGCACAAGCCTTTATGTGTTTCTCATATTTGGACAATACATCTTTCTTTACCGAAGGTGAAATCACTTGTGCTTGCACCAAACCTGCCATCAAAACAAACAAAACCGCTACAAAAAATCTTCTTACCATATCTTATTATATCTAATTACAACTTTAAGAGAGCAAAGATAATACATTTAAGACAATCAAATAGCGTTTCACTAAAATAAAACTTCGTTTTAGAAAATCAAAACGAAGAGTTAGAAAATTAAAACGGCGTTTGGTGATCTGCAAAACGAAGTTTTTCTCTAAAAAAGAACCGGCATTTGGTTATAATTTGTAAACGGAGCCTTTCCCAACATTATTTGCATCTTGTCAAACTCTAAGACCAGCCCTTCAATTCCTCAATCGTAAACCCGATTTTCTCTATATATAAATTCCTTA